>JAAYHP010000634.1 GCA_012735355.1 Lysinibacillus sp.
TACTATGCTTCTTCACTGATTCTTAATTAAATTAGCTATATGTCCCAACCTCTTTGTTTTAGATTAAAATTTATTAATATTGACAACCTTCTTCTCATAACCAAGGGCTGTGACCATATCGTTATATGCTTGTAATACTTCTATATACAACTCATTTACCCGATCGACATTTACCTCTCCTTCATATTCAAAACGAGCTCCATCAAATTGACTATTAAATTCATTTAATTTCTCTTTTAAAACGCTTACTTCCTTCGATTGTCTAGCTTCCTCACTAGCATATGTATATACGTTAAACGAATGTTGATTTGCTGTAAAACGTTCAATTAATTCTGCCCTTTTTTGTCCTTTAACTGTAGCGATTTTCTTTAAATCTTTCATCAACTTTATAACATTTTGGCTTTGCTCTACTAGAGTTTCTACCATATTCATAGAAAACACCCTTCCCTTTTTCTCTATATTTTTCTATGCTTTTTTCTAAGTTTATCATGAATAATTTGTAATCGCATAAAATGTGATTATTCTTCTTAACTATTAAATATTGTAATAATTCCAATGTTCAAGTCAATATTTCATAAAAAAACTGGCTCCCAAAAGAGCCAGTGTCCACCTATACTTCTCCTCTTTTTCTCGCTGCAGCTTCATCTTTAATTTCTTCGCGAAAACCTTCGATCGCTTTCTTTCTTCGTTCATTTTTAGCTTTAATTTTTTCTCTTTCTTCAGGACCCGCAAATTCCATACTCGCTTCTGCTTCATGAATATTTTTTATCGTATTTTGTACCATCGTTTGCAATCGTTCCACGTTATTTGAGCGATCATCTGGCTTTGGTTTATTATGATTTGTCATGCATTTCTCCTCCTTAAAAAGAATTTAGTGTTAGTTTGATTTGTTTTTATTGAATTATGCATGACCGTTTTTTAGTAACTATTGTGTAATTAACAATTCATTTCGATACAAATCGGCATATTCTTTCGACGTTCTTATTTCAATTGTGATCGCTCCTGATTTATGGTAATAAGCCTTTATTAAAAATGGAATACCCGTTGTATTTTGGAATCGAAAATCCAATCCACCAAAGGAAACGGTAGCATCCCTTCCCTTTGGTACATATCCAACATCCATAGAATGGTGGTGTCTCTCTATGATCTCCACATCCAATTGATCAACAGCATTAAACAATGTAGAAGAAGTTAGACAAATACCACCACCAATACCCATGACAACTTTTCCTCTCACGAATTCTGGAGCCATTTGATATCCGTAAGCAATTTCCCTTGGACCAACGACGGAATTAAATGAAAATATATCTCCGCTTCCAACGATGACGTTGTGTATTGCTGTTGCCGATAGTTCAATATTTTTACTTCTCCCCACTTTATTTTTATTAAAATAAGTAGTATAAGAAGCTAGTATAACTTCGTTTAATTGGGGAGCGTCTTCTTTTCTATATCCACTTTCTCTTTTTTTCAACGGAAGTTCTATCATTCCACCTGTAAAAGAAAGTTGTAACAGTTGTTCTAATAGAAGACTTTGATCGATTTCAACTTTTGGTGTGCCTTTAATAATTTCACCATCCATATCGATTCGATCTAAAGTCATCTCTTTATTGTAAATAGGTGTAATTTCTTTTATCCAACGCTCAACTTCCCTTTTGAAATTGTTTAAATCTAACTCAATTTCATAATGGAAAGGATAAAAAGTTTGAATGACTTCTTTCGTTTCAGGGTGAATGATTTGAATGGTCACTTCTTCGTTTGTTGTGAAAGGATATTTATATTGAAAATCAATATTTGCAAATGCATTATTCATAAAAAAAACAGTGAAAATGCCAATGATAAAAAGTAGTTTTTTCAACAATGGATGAGCACAACCTAGCGCTTTTTTGTTCTATTTTTCCCGAAAAACAAATTTACATACGAAAAAAGCAATTCTCCGCAAATAGCGAAAAATTGCTTTTTTCCACTAAAATTTAAAGTTTTGTGTCGTTATATTTAAATGCTCTGCCATTTTAGCGAGCTCATCCGCGGCCGCAGCAATTTCCTGCATTGCGCTAAACTGCTCTTCAGAAGCTGAAGAAATTTCTTGAATATTGCTCGTTGTTTCAATAGAACTATTTACAATTTGATCAATATGATTTTCCATTAATTCGGATTGTTCTTTCATGCGGGAACTTTCATCAAGTATTTTTTGCATATGTTCTGAAACTTTATCAACGGTAATTGAAATATTGGAAAATTCATTCCCCGCTCTTTCAACAAAATGAATTCCATCATTCACTGCACTATTTCCTTCGTGCATTGCTGATACAGACTCAGCAATTTCACTTTGAATATCTTTAATCAATTCACTAATTTTTCCTGAAGCTTCACTCGATTGTTCCGCCAGCTTCCGTACTTCATCAGCTACAACAGCAAATCCTTTTCCATATTCACCAGCTCGAGCAGCCTCAATAGTAGCATTTAACGCGAGTAAATTTGTTTGGTCTGCAATATTTGTAATGACAGAAATGATTTCATTGATTTGATCAGATTTTTCACCTAACGTATTAATCGCAATAGATGCACTGCTTGTTTTTTCTTCAATCAACTTCATTTGATGAATCGTTTCATGAATGACTCTAGATCCCGTTTCTGACGCAAGGACAGCATCATTTGCAACACAATTTGTTTGCTCAATATTTTTTGTAATGGAAGTGATACTATTTGTAATGTTCGAAACGACATTTCTTACATCTTCTGTAAAGTTTGATTGGGCTTCAGTGCTTGCGGAAATGGTTTGAATGGATGCTGAAATTTGTTCGGAAGCTTGCAATGTTTCTTCAGAACTTGCTGAAAACTCTTCACTAGTGGCATGAACAGTTTCTGCTGCATTTTTTATTTCGGCGACTAAATGTTTAATATTTTCCACCATAGTATTAAAATTAGTCGCCAGTTGCCCAAGCTCATCTTGATTTTTTAATGTGATTCGATCAACATTTAAATTCCCGGCTGCCACATCATTTATGCTATTGGCTACCTTTAGAATAGGTTTAGTAATACTGTTTACAATAAGAATGCTCAAAATAATAATAAAAATTGCAGCAATTGCTATAAGAATAGAAACAGTCAATAATATCGTTTTCGAATCTTTTAATACAACATCCTCTGGTGTATTAATGCTTAACCCATACCCTACCCTTTCAATGGGAGCATAAGCAATTAAATAATTTTCGCCGCTGTTTTTAAATGAAGAAATACCCGCATTTTCGAAACTCCTTTTTAAAGCATCGATCGATTCTTGTTCAATATTTGATTCATCAATGTGGATTCCTATTAATTCTTCCAGAGGAGCAACTTGAATAAATCCTAAATTATCAATCAATATTAAATTCGATGTGGAATCTTCATCGGTAGCTAAAATCGTGTCAACTAATACTTCAAAATTAGCAGAACCGCACATTATACCGATAACATTTCCGTTATCATCTTTAATAGGAGTAGCTCCCACAATAATACGATTACCTGTCGCTTTGGATACCAATACTTCTGAATATGTACTTTCACCATTTAAAGCTATAGGATAATAGCTGCGATCAGAATAATCGGAGCCTATACTATTAGGATTTGAATGGGCAATGACGATACCATCCGTATTCAACACAAACATTGTTTCAAATACTTCTGATCTTTTCTCTAGCGTTTGTAAATATGAAATCATTCGTTCTGCATCCATTGATTTTAAAACATCACTTTCAGCAGCAACTTGCATTTCGCCTATTTGTGCATTTAGCCACTGGTTAACAAATTGGGCTTTACTTAAAACTAGATTTTGTAATGCATCCTCTTCTTTTTTAATAGTGATATCGCTATTAATTGTTTGAATAATAAAGGTAACAAGCAATAAAGGAACTATGGAAACTAACAAAAACAACCCAATAAATTTTCTTCTAATGCTATATTTTGGTTTCGAATGCTCTACTCCTTCCACTGTTAAACCTCCAATAATATTATTTTCCTAGCAACATTATATATTATATAATCAATATTATTGGAAAATAAATGGTACTTTGGTATTAATAGATAAATTCAATAGTATTTTTTTGTTATTTTCGACAATTATTTCAAAAATTCAATTAATTTAATGTTTTTTGTAAACATTTAAAAAAAGATTGAATGGGTTTTTCAAAATAAAAGATAGGAGGTAATGACTACTTCCTATCTTTTTAATATTCTTTTTAAAATAAAAAATATTGAAAGTAATTTTTTATTCACTCATAAACATTGAAAATAAAATATTGTTCAAAATTATTTTTGTCAACTTAATTTACGTTTTAATTATATTAAAATAATTATATTTATTTGTTTATATTTGCAATACTAATACAACATTTCAAATAGACGACTATCTGCTAAATTTGTGTCAATTGGACAAATCTTTGAATCTCTACCATACTGCCATACCCAAACATTTCCTTCACATGGCACTTTTGCCGGATTAAAGGTTGGTGCAGCTTGCGCCTTTGATACTCCTGGATCCGGTTCCGCACTCCATAATACAGCTTGATCAGCAACTAAAGGATCTTTACTTGCCGCATCGCAAAAAGCCTTTGAGAAATTTCCTTCCGTTGGATCATGGTAAAAACCTGGTTTAAAATCTGTATTATATAAATAATTAACATACCCTCTAATCCAGTCGCTATCTACTTCGAAAAAACGTTCCACGTTAGCAAAAATGGGTGTACCTTTCCTAATCCCTAACCTTTTTGCATGATATGAAGCAAACATCGCCACTGCCCTACCCTCATTTTCACCAACCGCACGTTTGAAATCATTATAAATAGGAAGTAATTTCGTCCCGCTATTGTGAAGAAGTTGAATCTCTTCTTGATCTAACCCATCTGATGCACCTTCCACCCTCGTTAAATATCTTCCCCAAAACTCAGGCTTTCCGTAATTGGTTAAAACACAATTATAAAGGTCCGTCGTCACTTTTTGTGATGAATCTACACCCCAATGATAAGTAACCACTTTAGTACCTCTTTTCTTTTTTTCGTTCGTATATTTATATATATTGAAAAGCCTCATTAATTGTTCATGTAAAAAACAAGGAGCGAGATTCTCTTTGAACTAGATTTTTGTGAAAATAATGCCTAACAATGCTGTAATTACTCCAACTATTTGGTGGATTTTTAGTTTTTCGTGAAATATAAAAAAACTACCGCAAAGGACGACTAAGCAACTTAATGAAACGATTGGGAAAACGATGCTACTAATCCCTGATTTTAACGCAAAGAAGTAACAACTATAGCCGACAACACTTAACAAACCTACAACCGCGCCAATCTTTCCTTCAGATTTTTGCCAACTTTCCTTTTGTATAAGGCTATTTACTATTAAGTAAACTGCGCCACCACCGTACATACAGATTAATGTGTTTAGTGGATGGATATTTAAATAGGTGGAAGCTTTCATTAAAACACCAAGAATTCCAAGTGAAAGAATGGCAAATGAGATTCTTAACATCCATGGTAAATAATCAATATGTACATTAGTTGAAGGTGAATATTGAATTACAACGGCTGAACATAACATGATAACAATACCAACCCATTGAATTAACGTAATATGTTCATGAAAAATTAACGAAGCACATAAAACCGGGATAATCGTATTCATGCTAATTAAGGAACTTGTAATATTAGCAGGTCCTTTTTCGAAGGCTTTTGACATTTGTATATTCCCATTCGCGTTTAATATGCCTATTAAAGTACCAAGTACAATCGTTACTATGTTCATATGATGAATTCCAATAAACAACCCATAACTTAAAGAAAGACTAAAGGCAACGAGATAAAAAAACAATTGAATATGTATTTTTGAATAACCTTTTGTTGTACTCCATTTAAAAATCATGTTATTTGTTCCAAAACATAACATAGTGAAGATTGCTGCTCCAATCCACATGACTAAAATCCTTCTCTCTTATATAAATTCAATCCATTTTAGTCGCTATATGTGGAATTTTCAATCACCATTCAAACAACCTTTTTCATTATTTCGTCACTTTTTTGCTGTAATTGTCAAATCATAATTTAGATGATTTGACAACCCATTTTAGTAAAAGTTCTATAAATTGAAATATTCCTTCGCTTTATTGGGAAGTAATGGTTTCATTGGCAATTAACACGCATTGTGTAGCAGGTAAAAATTTCGTTACAATTTATTTGTATAAACAGGCTAATAGTCTTAGAAGGAGATGAGCTGTATGAAAAAAGAACTAAAAATTTTTGCAATTGCTTCCCTATTAACGACATCGATATTGATTCCGACAGCTATGGCAGATAATACAGTAACCCATAAAGTACAACGGGGAGATTCGTTATACTTACTAGCTAAAAAATACGATACGACAATCGGACAGATTATGGAAAAAAATGAAATGCACCGAACGACTATCTATATTGGTGAAAGTTTAGAAATCGATGCAAACTCCAATCAATATACTGTACGTAAAGGAGATACTTTATATTTGATTAGTAAACGGTACGGAACAACCGTAAAAGATTTAAAAGCAATCAACAATTTAAAAAGTGATATGATATTAATTGGACAATCATTAACGATTCCCCACGCTGCTTTTAAAGTAGGAATTGATTCTTCAAAAGAAAATAATAGCAATCTCATTACTTATGTTGTGCAGCCTGGAGATACCGCAAACTCTATTGCCGAAAAATTCGGAAATCAATATGCTCCAGCTGATATTATGAAATATAACTACATATCACATAATGATTGGTTTGATGCTGGAGAAACGATTACTATTAATGGTTATGCTCCAAGAAACTACGATGTGAAACCGAACGAAGCAACAAAGAGTTCCCGTTACGGTACGGCAGCCGACTGGTTTAAAGATACTCAATACATTGTGAAGCGCGGAAAAACAATTAAAATTACCGATACTTCTACAGGTAAAACTTTCAATATGAAAGTGATGGGTGGATACAATCACGCTGATGTAGAGCCTGTAACAGCTAATGATACAAAAATAATGAAATCTTTATTTAAAGAGTGGACTTGGAATCCAAGACCGGTATCAATTTTTGTTGATGGGATAAATATTGCTGCTTCTTTATCTGGAAAACCTCATAGTTTTGATACGATTGCAGGAAATAACGTAACAGGTCACTTTGATTTATATATGAAAAATAGTAAACCACATAATATTAATACCGATTCCAAATACGTAGCACAACATCAAGAAAACATTAAAAAATCCACTGCAAAATAGCACAAACACTCGAGTAGCATCAATTGCTCGAGTGTTTATGTTTTTGGTTCACAATATATTAATAAATCCTATAGTTTATTTAGTATAAAATAAAGGTAGTTGCCCCTTTTATTGGAGGATTTATAATGACTACTCTGATTGTACTAATATTGTTAATTTGTTTAAACGCCTTCTTTGCAGCTTCCGAATTTGCTCTCGTTGAATTGAATGCTTTAAAAATTAAAAACTTAGCAAATGAAGGGAATCAAAAAGCCAAATTATTATATAAATTAATTTCTGACTCGAGCCGATTTTTAAGTACGATTCAAATTGGAATAACTTTAGCTGGATTTTTAGCGAGCGCTTTTGCTGCCGATAATTTTTCCGATGTTTTTGCAAGATTTTTATTAAATCTAGGTGTACCGCTCTCAATTGAGATACTTGATATTCTTTCTGTTATCATCATTACGGCAACTTTATCTTATTTTACCCTCGTTTTCGGGGAGCTAGTTCCAAAAAAAATCGCATTACAGCAGCCTGAAAAAATTGCTAATATGGTCGTATTACCTCTTACTTTTATTTTTTATTTGTGCTTTCCCCTCGTAAAAGTGTTAACGATGTCAACGAATACAGTTCTTCGTTTATTTAAGTTGGATCAAAAATTAACAAAAGGGGAAGCAACAGAAGAAGATATTCGAATGATGGTAGAATTGGGAGATCAACAAGGCACCATTAGAAAAAGCGAAAGTGAAATGATACATAATATATTTGAATTTAACGATAAATTTGTAAAAGATATATTTACCCATCGAGTTGATAATGCAGCTATTCCAGTTGAAGCTACTTTAGAAGAAACATTAACGATTGTCGATAAAAATCGCTATACCCGTTATCCCGTTTATGAAGGAGATATCGATCATATTGTTGGTATCCTACACGTAAAAGATTTATTGCATAATGTAAGTCATCCTAATGAAGATTTCAATTTGAGGGAAATTGTACGGAAACCAACTTATGTCATTGATTCATTAAGTATCGATATTTTGTTTCAAATGATGCAAAAAAACAACATTCATGTTGCAATCGTTATTGATGAATATGGAGGAACTGCAGGATTAGTAACGATTGAAGATGTGATTGAAGAAATCGTTGGAGAAATTCAGAGCGAAACTCATAAAGAAGAAAAAGAAATTCAAAAAATCTCACCAAATCAATATTTAATTAAAGGCATTACCCATTTATACAAAATAGAAGATGAATTGGAAATTCGGTTACCTTCTGATGAATTTGATACATTGAATGGATTTTTAATTGATCAGCTCGGTCATTATCCTATTCAAAATCAAAATAAAGTGATTCAATATGAAAATTTTAAATTTCAAATTTTAGAGTTTGATCAAATGCGTATTGAAAGCGTGATATTAACCATTCTAGAAGAAAAAGAGTAACTAATATGAAATGTGGAATTCACTTCCCTTTCTGCCTCTTATCCGCCCCTTACTGCAACAGTTGTATGCGAAACTAGGTGAATTCCACAACTATAAATTTTATTATTTTGTTAAAAGGTTGTTGATCTCTATCAGTGTTTCTTTTGCTTTTCCTTGAACGATGCAATCAAAGTATGAAGAGTGTTGTGCAATATCTTTATTAATATACACTGTTTTTCCATTCGTCATCATTGGCAGTTGATTAACAGGGTACACTTCAAGACTTGTACCGATTACAATAACTAATTCTGCTGATTTAATGTTTGCGATGGCACGCATCCACGTTTCTTCTGGTAAGCTTTCCCCAAATAATACAACATTGGGACGTAACTTCCCTCCACATACACAAACTTCCCTATTTAAGAAGGCTTCTTTTGTTGCGCTTTTCCCACAATTTTTACATCGAAACGTATAAATCGAACCATGTAGTTCATCTACTTTTTTATTTCCTGCTTGCAAATGAAAACCGTCGACATTTTGAGTTGCAATACGATGAATAATTCCTTTTTTCTCCCATTGTGCTAAAATAATGTGTCCTTCGTGGGGAGAACATTTTTCAAGCAAATTAATTCTCATAGAATAAAACTCGTGAAACAATGGATAGTTTGAATTCATTGCATCTACAGTTGCCACTTGCTGAGGGTCAGTTTTCGTCCACCAACCGGAAGCAGACCGGAAATCAGGCACACCACTTTCCGTTGACATGCCAGCACCGGTTAAAACGATTGTTTTTTTCGATGTACGAAGCCATTCTACAACGGTAGCAATTTTATTCAATATCACTCACTCCTCTTCCCCATTTCTTACTTATAGTTATCGCATATATTTCCAAAAAAGAAAATAAAAATGCGAGAAGGAAATCTTCTCGCAAAACACGAAATCCATATGAAATAAATACGTTAAGTAACGAATTGAGGTATTCCGTTCATTAGAAATTCTGCTGTAATATCATAACCTCGCATATAATCTGGAGAACCTGGGAAGTTTTGCAAAAACCCGTGGATATTACCATCAAAACGAACAAGTTTTACTTCTACTCCCGCCTTTTTCAATTTTTCCGCATAAAGCTCACCCTCATCGAAGAGTGGATCATATTCTGCAATGAAAATTAACGTCTTTGGCATTTTAGCTAAATGTTCTTTTTTTGCATAAAGCGGGGCATAATAAGAAAGAGATGCATTTTTAAGATTTGATAAATCTAATGGATGCAGTGTGAGGTCGATTCCGTATTTTCCGTTAAAAAGCGCTCTTGAAATATGTGGACTATTTCTTACATCGTGATCAAATTGTAAAATGGGATAATGTAATATTTGTTTAAAGAATGGAAATTTTCCTTTCATGATGAAATCCAAAACAATGGTTGTAGCAAAATGAGCACCTACACTTGGGCCACCGATTGCTATATGGTCGGAAAGTCCACCAAGTTGTTTTACATTTTCAATGATCCAATTCGTTACGAAATAACAATGATTAAGCATGAGTTTTTCATCTGTACCCTTTGAGCAATAATCAACGGCAATGACTTTATATCCTGTCACAGAAGAAATCATACGGCAACTGACATCGTGGCTTTCTAATCCTCCAGGAATAAAATTTCCTCCGTGGAAAAAAATAAAGAGCGGATGGTTCTTATCTTCATTCGGTGTATAAATGCGAATAGGAACTTGGGTGTTGCCTACATTTACTAGTTTGTTTTCAATATGAAAAACTTTCGGACGTTTTTCTAACGGAGGATTTTTTACTCCAATACCCGTTTTTCGTGCTGCAGGATGTTGCTGAAAGTATTGTTCAATGTAAAGATGAATCGGCATCCTTTCACTCCTTTCTTTTTACATAAATGTTATCGCTTTGTTCCATACTAATTGCTAAAGGATACTTATCGTTAGAATGTCCAAAGGAGAAAAGGATATGACAAAAGAAAAAAGCTAAGTATAGCCACTATAACAAGTTTCCCTACTTAGCTTTAAATAATTGTTAACATATTATTTCTTTTTTAAAATCATACACGTGCTTGTTGCATGTGCAATTAAGTTGCCAGAATCATCAGTTACATAGCACTCTAATAAACTAATATTTGCACCGCGTTTGATGATTTTACCTTCAGCGCGTAACGCTTTATTTGTTACAGCCTTTAAAAAGTTTACTTTTAATTCTACAGTCGTAAATAATTCATCTTCTTCTAACGTTGTTGAAAAGGCGTATCCCATTGCCGCATCTGCAATGGAGCTAATAATTCCTCCATGAACAGTCCCCATTGGATTATGCAAATGCTCTGTTTTGTCTAGCCCTATTACTACGCGACCATATTCGGCATCCTTTACTCGATAGCCAATTACACTTGCAGCACTACAACTTGGCAAATTTTTTTCTGAAGCTTTTATTAGCAATTGTAAATTATTCATTACGACACCCCTTAAGATTTCGCTATGATGCTTTACCTTTTTACTAATTAAAACAGGTTTTGTATTTTTTTACAACGATTATAGGTTCATATGATTGTTTAAATGGAGTTGGCAAAAAATAAAAAGGCAAGAATACCTTTGAAATTTTTGGGTTTCCTTGCCTACTTTACCTATACTTAACTTACCGGCTCCCATTCAATAAAATGTAATTCAGGCAAGTATTGTGTCATATGGCTTTTAATTTCTTCATAAATTTCATAAGCATTGGCTAGTTCATGATTTGTTAAACGATAAAGCGGAAGGATTTCATAATTTCACCAATTGTGGAACTTCACATAGGTAGGCAACAATTGGGGATTTAAAATTTCTACTTTTGAAATCTCCTTGCCCGCTACATCATAAAACACGGTCTTTTTCACATCTAATTGCAAAATTGCTCCAATGCGCCGATACAATTGATCTTGCCCGGATAAAAAATTACCTAATGAATGGATCACGAAAGTTTTGTTGCCCTTCTCCCCTTCGTACCATTTTGCCGGTTGTAACACGTGGGGATGATGAGCGAATACAATATGGGCTCCAAAATCCGCTAAACTTTGTGCAATTTGTTGCTGTTCTTCATTAAAATGTCTTTCATACTCTACTCCCATATGTAAATTTACGACGATAACATCCGAAACTACTTTTGCTCGTTCAATATCCGATTTCATTTTTTCTAAATCGATGTAATTCACGAAATATTCTTTACCCACTGGCGCAACTAAACCGTTTGTTCCATATGTATAACCTAGGAAGGAAAAGACGATGTTGTTTTTCGTGATCGTCTTAATTTGTTCCGCTTCCTCTTCGCTTATTGCGGTTCCAACGTATGTAATCCCAAGCTGATTCCAATAATTCGTTGCGTTTACAATTGCCGCCTCCCCCCTGTCGAGGGTATGATTATTGGCCATATTAACCACATCTACGCCAGCATCCTTCAACGTATCGCCAATTTCATAAGGACTGTTAAATTTCGGGTAACTTGAAAGACCTAATTCTTTACCACCGATAATACTTTCAGAATTGGCGACAGTAATGTCAGCATTCTCTAAATATGGCTTCACATATTGAAACATTTTTGAAAAATCGTATTGATTATTCCCAATGTACGCATCTTCATAGACGGAATTATGTAATAAAACATCTCCAATCGCTGCAATCGATGCGGTGTAAATTTCGGGGCTTTTTATAGTTTGTTGTTTTTTCTCTATAGAAATATCAGCATTTCCTGAAGTATATTCGACTGCATTTTCCTTTTCGCTATTACAGGCTGTTAATAATAGTAGCGAAAAAATGACGATAATTGCTCTAAATATTTTATTTCTCTCCTTTCTCTTGAATCACAATCCATACAAAATCATACCAAATATTTCAACTGAAAAATAGCTTCTTTAGTGATTCAAATGAAAAGGACCCATCTCAAAATCTTGAGATGGGTCAGTAAAGGCTATTTCTTAATGAATGTCAGCTCATAATAATGACGTTGGCGAATGTCGATACATTTTTTGATGATTTTTCAAGAGAATACATTTCAAGCAACTAATATTAAGCATTTCTTCTATTGGAATTAGAAACAAAGAGACTTCCGACAGCAGTAATAGATTTTGCTAAATCTTTCCGATAATTCGAATGTTTTTCATCTAGACTATTGATACTTACTTCATTTCCTCCGAGGGATGAATGAATATACAGTCCATCCCCCATATACATAGCGATATGTCCAGGAAAATATAGTAAGTCTCCTTTTTGTATTTGGTCAAAGGAAATTTCCTTAATCGGGAAACCTTCTACAATTTGAGCATCTCGGTATATATATACACCATTTAACATGTATGCCATTGAACATAATCCTGAACAATCAATTCCGAGTGGAGACTTTCCTCCCCAACGATAAGGTGTCTTTAAATAGCTTATTGCTGTTTGAACAACATTTTCTCTAAAATCTTCCTCAGAAATATTTTCTTCAATTAGATTACGTATCCAATAAGATCGAGTAAAACCAATTTCACCGTTCGCTAATTTTACCTTTGACCATTCTTGATCCAAATCCGGATCTTCCACTAACGAAATGGAAGACCCCTTCACTAATGTAGCAATTTTCCTACTTTGAATTTTTGGTCTATCTAAAATATCTGCGAAGTTTTGAGTAATGACATGTTTTGCTTCTTCTTGCCACCGCTTGGATTTACTATCATCAATTAGCAATTTTTCTTTTAAACAATATCCCTTATACCGATAAACTGTTTCAACATGAACCCAAGAATCATTGCAATCTTCTAGTATTTCTACGAACATTCCATATAACACTTCATCGATTAATTCAGATGTGATATCTGGTTGCTTATGTAGGTTCACAATCATATCATTCACAATTGCTTTCACTACGTTCCCCTCCTTTCAACATAGTCATACACGACTTTGGAAATGCGACCGATAAATCTCTTAGCTACTTCTAAATCATTTAATTCAGTTGTGAAAACTCCGATAATATAATCTGTCATTTTATGATATACAATCCCAACATCATGACAAACGGTATCAAGACTACCTGTTTTGTGAGCGATTCGGACGTCTGCAATATATCTTTTTAATCGTTCATAGTCTCTTTGTTTACATAATATATCAATCGCTATTTCGTTATAAACTTCCGATAATAATTGTTGTTGATAAATCATTGTGAATACATGTGCCATATCCCTTGCTGTTGTGACATTATCGTATCCTTGATTCAGTTTATTAAAATCCATCATTTTCCTTTGTAGCCTTGTATTCGTTAAGCCGATTTTCGTAAAATAGCTGTTCAACTCATCAAAACCTAGAAAATCAATTAATACGTTAATTGCTGAATTATCACTCGTCGTAATCATCCAATATAGCAACTCATAAATTGTGCTCGTTGTTAAATCTTGTTCCGTTAACACGCTAAAATCAACTTTATGATCAGGTGAAATATTGACTACATGATTTAATGAAAGATGATGTTCTTGTACATAATTTAAAACTGCTAATAAAATGGGAACTTTAATAATGCTCGCACTTGAAAAGACATCATCTATTTTTTCAGTCATTAAGTATTGGTTTGTTTTCAAATCTTTTACAAATAGATGTACCTTAAAATCTACATTATTGAGTAAGGAACGGATTTGATGAATCACGAAAGCCACCTACCCAATCACTTTAATTATTTGGGTTTCGGTATTAAATGTAATCTTATTTCCTTGTGGTCGAGTCATTGTTTGTAAAACGTGACCACATGTAATATCCATTAAAATCGGTTTTCCAGTTGGAACTAAAATTTCTTCAAAAATTGTTTGTAACCGTAAACTTTGTTCAGGTTTCTCTGGATTTTGTGGGCCACAATTTGTCCAAGCTCCTAAA
>JAAYHP010000635.1 GCA_012735355.1 Lysinibacillus sp.
ATGATGAGTTTTTACTTTTGTCCCAACCTCTTTTTTATACTTGTTCTAGAGAATCGATATATTGTTTTCGCAATTGTACTTTTTGAATCTTACCTGATGCAGTTTTCGGTAACTCGTCCACAAAGGAAACACTAGTAATGGCTTTAAAGTGGGCCAACTTGGAACGAGAAAAATCGATCAATTCCTGCTCTGTAATATTGTGTCCTTCTTTTAACACGACAATGGCATGAGGCGTCTCTCCCCATTTTTCATGCGGAATCGCAATTACAGCTGCTTCTCTAACAGCAGGGTGTTCATAAAGAACTCCTTCTACTTCGATGGAAGAAATATTCTCTCCACCGCTAATAATGATATCCTTTTTACGGTCGGTAATATCTATATAACCTCGTTCATCAATTGTCCCAACGTCACCAGTATATAACCAGCCATTTTTCAATGTTTCCATTGTAGCGCTTTCGTTTCTCCAATAACCTTTCATGACACCGTGACCGCGAACGATAATTTCTCCCATTGTTTCGCCATCGTGTGGAACTTCTTCACCATATTCATCGACTACTTTTACTTCAGTTCCTATAAATGGTGTACCTGCTTTTGCTTTTAGAAGAGATTTTTCTTCATCCGATAAATCTGTATACTGGGAAAGGATGCGAGAACCTAAACTTAATGGTGAAGATTCAGTCATTCCGTATACTTGAATGAATTCCCAACCGAGATCTTTTTCAACTCGTTTAACAAAGGCAGGAGGTGGTGCCGAGCCTGCGATAACTACACGAACGTTATGGGAAATCGTTGGTTTATGTTCATCGTAATATTGCAATAATGTATTTAATACTGTCGGTGCCATGTGTATGACAGTCACTTTATATTTTTGAATAGCATCGAAAATTTGATCAGCTGCTACTTTCCTTAACGTGACGTGAGTTGCTCCATTTGCCGTATAATAAAACGGTGATCCCCATCCGTTTACATGGAACATCGGCAATACATGTAAATAAACGTCTTGATCCGTTACTCTTAAAAAATGCATAGAACTTAATGCATGTAAGTAGTTATTGCGGTGAGTGAGTAAAACTCCTTTAGGATTGCCTGTTGTACCGCTTGTATATAATAAACTACATTCATCGTTTTCATCTAAATCAACCCGTGGAAATGCTGAACCATCAAAGGTAGCGAGCCATTCATCATAATCAATTGCGTTTTTTTGATCGTCTTTGTAATGGACGATAATCGCTTTTATTGTTTCTAATTTAGGTAAAATAGGTTCGATTAAGTGATAAAGTTCTTGATCGACGAAAAGAACTTTTGATTCACTATGATTTAAAATGAAAGTATAATCGTGTGGTGTTAAGCGAATGTTGAGTGGAACCATAATTGCACCAACTTGATAGATACCATAAAAAGCCTCTAACATTTCTATTGTATTTGGTGCGAGGTAGGCAACTTTATCTCCTTTTTTGATACCTAAAGATTGTAAACCGCGAGATAATTGATTAATGCGATAATTAAATTGCTTGTAAGTAAATCTGCGATCCCCTTCATAACCGATGATAGCTTCTTTGTCCCCGTAAAGCCTTACTGCTCGGTCTAAAAAATGTGTTAATACTAAAGGTACATTCATCCTAGACCAACACCCCTTAAAAATTTTATAATTCCATTTTATACCTAG
Organism: Lysinibacillus sp.; assembly: GCA_012735355.1. GTDB lineage: Bacteria > Bacillota > Bacilli > Bacillales_A > Planococcaceae > Ureibacillus. The sequence goes on from JAAYHP010000635.1 coordinate 1,667, forward strand.
TAGCTAAAAATGTCATGAGTAAGTTATAAAATGTCATAAAAAAGAATAAATTTATTACTCTAATATAAT
>JAAYHP010000068.1 GCA_012735355.1 Lysinibacillus sp.
ATTCCGTATCTTCAGAAAGGGCCTTTTCATCCCAACCCCCTAGCTCTTCTAGAATAGATCTGCGAATTGCAAAGTTTGTGCCAGGAATGGTAGTCATCTTAAACCAGAACCAGCGTCCTGCTTGAGCAAGCCATTGGAATGTTAACGTTTCAATATTGATTAACCTTGTAAGTAAATTTTTGTCTGCATTTTCTACTCGGAACTTTCCTACTATCGCTCCGGCACTCTTATCATTGCATAACCCTAAAGCAAGATAGTAGATTGCATCGGGTTCTGGCATGTTATCGGCATCATAAACTACGATAATTTCCCCAGTGGAATGCTTTAGTCCCTGATTTAAAGCACTTGACTTTCCTTTCCCGGCATTTGGGGGCTTTGTATGAACAGCCTTAATAAAGGGATATCGTTTCGAATAGTCTTCAATAATTGCCCCAGTATGGTCGCTTGAATTATCATTAATAATAATGACTTCCAATTTATTTTTAGGATAGTTTAGCTGAATCATGGATTTAATTGTATCCTTAATGACAACCTCTTCATTATGGGCTGGGATTAGTATGCTAACTTTCGGAAAACCTTCTTTAGGTATTGTTAGGTTTTTCTTGAATTTTTCGTCCTTCAATGAATGTAAAAATCCCCCAAACATGAGAAACGCATGATAAAACAACATGAACCAAATTAAGAATAGTGAAATATACAAAAGTAGATTCGCCAAAAAATTCATCCTTCCACCTTAGTTTTTCTATTTTGATTAATGATGGCAAGTGCAATAAATGCTATAACCGCTATTCCCCCTATAATCGCCATTTCCCAAATAACCATTTCGACGAACTTTTTAAAGTGAAATAAAGGGAAGTCCAAAGAGGATAACAGTAATCCTAATCGATTGATATCTACTTTTATTTCACCATTCTCAGTATATATCTCGACATTATCAGCTTTTACCCATAAATCCATCTGTTTTAAATCAATCCATGAAATATTCGGTAGTTTCTCCATTTCTGTAATTAACTCTTCAAAGCCTTCAACACCCAAATATGGATGATAAAAGGCAGCAAACATTCCATCTTGCGTTAGATGAAATCCTTCAACCTTTTTCATCATATTTTGTACTGCATTAGGGTCTTCTGGCCTCACGTACCCAAGAGTTTCTGGGAGCAGTTGCATTCCATTTAAAAATGATGGGGAAGTGATATACGGTGTTGTATCCATAATCTCCCAATTTTTATCACTTAATTGAATTTGCCCAACATAGGTAGAAAAGTATTCGGAAACTACACTATATCCATTTTGTGACATTGTATAATGTGGCGCTTCAAAAGCTAAAGGGTATAGTCCATAGTTAACTAGTTCTTGAATACCTCTCGTTATCTTTGTCTCAATATAATCCCTTTCCACCTTTTTTAATTTTTCAATGTAGCTTTCATATTCTTCCTTTGTAGCAAAATCACTTTCTTTTTTTAAGGTGAATGGTTCATTAGGTGAGGAGTAAATCGGAGTATTATGTTCAACATCCCAAAATTCAAAGCCTTCTCCTGTCTCACTATCCCTAAACTGATGGGTATAACCATGGAGAACAATACTTCCTCCATTTTTCTGCATCTCTTTTAGCACTTTTAACAACTTTGGGGAATTTGAAAAATGGTGTTTTTCCCCAGTTTCAGGGTTCGTATAAACTGGAATAACCGCTACCATATATGGGATATTTTTTTCCTCTAATATTTTACCAATTTGCTTTACATTTTCCGGGTCTACTAATGGGTGGATATCTTCAAGACGGATATACGCTGGATGTTTAGCATGATTAACGTTAAAAACATCGTGGAGGATTTCTCCAAATAAGATAGACTTTTGTGCCGATATGTTATCTACCGCATAATAATATTGATTTTGCTTTTTTACTAATATAGGATAAGAAGTTGTTTCACCGGTCCTTCTTCCTTCTAATAATATTTCAGTACCTTCAGTTACCTCGATATGAATAATATTTTGACTTATTACATTTAACACCGATTCCCTATTATTTGTTAAATATACTTCGTTAACTTCTCTTTCATGCAATGGAGTAACAAATTCAAATTTATCACCGAGCTTATCGGAATTATAACCAATCGCTACAAAAATCCCATCATAATCATCAAATAAGGTAACAAACTTGGTTGGTAGTTCATCGTTGACCTGACCAAAATAGAACAGATGAGTAACGTTTAGTAAATCCTTTTTCTCCACTTCCTCGCTGCTAATAAAGGTGACGTTGTTCGTAAAGTGGCTGATTAGCATATCTAAGGATCGCTGGTATTCATCGATTTCCCCATCCCTTGATGTATAGATTACTAATACTTTCACTTCATCTTTATCTTCTGCACTTCCATTCCGTACATTCGACAAAAAAATAAAGACAGTTGTGATAACTAATAAAAGAATGGTTCCTTTACTAATTATCCATCGGCTTTTTGCCATTCTTTTTCCCCCATAATTAAAATATACTTTATAAAAAACATTATGCTATCTTAATGAGAATATGTATGGATAGAATAATTATCAAAAAATTTTTACAAACCACATTTCTAGATGGAGGGAAACAAATAATATTATTTTTCGTTCCGAATAAAACTATCGAGATATTTTTTCAAATAAAACTAACTTATTATTTAGGAATATTAAAAATATCCTCTTTAAATAGAAAAACACATTTATTTATAATGCGATTCTTCGTAAACAATGGGTTTGAAAACTTATGATAAACGCAAAATCTCAAAAACGGAACTTATTTCCCTTATTTAGTATAATAGGGACTATATTAATAATGAACGCAATATTAGGAGATGGTGAAACGGTGAAATAATTTGTTTTACATGATGATTTTAGGTTCCAAATTCACTTAATTTTAAGGAGATATGTAATGGAGAAATTGAAAATATTTTGGAGTTCTATCTTAGTAATTTTATTGTTCGTTACGATGGATACTAGTTTTGCAAATGCGGAAGATTATCAAATTTGGAATGAAAAAACTAATGTTGACCAAAATCATGATTGGGTCATTACATTTAATCAAGAAATCGATCCATTAACGATTAATAACGAAAATATCTATATTCAATACAATGGACAAGCAGTAAAAGATATTATTTTATCCCTTAGTACAGATAAAAAATCAGTTAAAATTGAAGCGCCTCAAAACGGATATAAAGAACAAGAAACGTATTTTTTATACATAGAGAAGAATGTAAAATCAATAACAGGGAAAGAATTAAATAAGCCAATCAAAATGAAGTTTACTATTGGACAATCTAATTTAGCAAGTAAATTATTAATTAAAGTAAGAGGAACTGAAACACCTGAAGAACTTTGGGATTTATTAGATCAAGCACCCTACTTAACAAAAATTGATAACGAATATTTCGTGAAACATCGAGTAAACGATGAACTTAGTTCTGAAATTTACGATCTATTCGGTACTGAAACTCACTTTACATACGGATTTTACCTCGGTAGATTAAGCGATTTAGCATATCGTTTTGATCCAGATGAACAAATGTTTTCCGTTCTTAAGGATGAATTAATTTCTGTTTTAGGCGCTCCATATGAAGACGAATACGCAAACAACAGCGAATATTTTATTGAATGGAGAATACATGACGAACAGAGTGAATATAGCTACGGTCCAAGAATCGTCTTATATTTAAATGAATACAACCTTACGTTGACACAAGTGTCACTTTAAAACGAAACAGCACCAACTCTAGTACGAATTGGTGCTGTTTTTCAAAATTATTCGATTCCATCCTTAGTCCCCATTCTCAAGTAACTTTACATACTTCTATAACAAGTAGAAACCCATTCATATAAGCTTTAACATCAATACAAAAATACTCTCCCAAATAATACTTTTTTCCACTTAAATTGAATCTTTTAAGAACTAAATGAATATATTTTAGTAGACATTAGACGTAATGATTTCGTCGCTTTACTCAAAAAGGAGGAGAGGAAAATTAAAAAGTTTCTAAACCACTTCACAGTTGTTCTCGTGACCACTTTTTTAGTTATTGGATTTTTACCTGTAAAAGGATTTGCTGCAATTTACAACACTGATTACGACAATTATAAGCTTGTGGCAACTGCCAATGGTGGAATGGTATCTACCTCCCATGGAATAGCTACACAGATTGGCGTAGATGTACTTAAGAATGGTGGAAATGCTATTGATGCTGCCATCGCTATACAATTTGCCTTAAATGTGGTTGAGCCTATGATGTCTGGTATAGGTGGCGGTGGATTCATGATGGTTTATGATGGTAAAACAAAGGACACAATCATCATTAATAGCCGTGAGCGTGCTCCAGCTGGGGCAACACCTGATATGTTTTTAGATGAAAATGGTGAGCCAATTCCATTTGCAGAGCGTGTACAACATGGGACATCAGTTGGTGTACCTGGTACATTACAAGGATTAGAGCTTGCTCACAATTTATGGGGCTCAAAATCAATGAAGGAGCTAATTCATCCTTCCATTATCCTTGCAGAAGATGGCTTTCCTGTAACCGACTATTTAGCATTGGAGATTGCAAATAACAAGGACAAACTGTTGCGTACCGCTGCAAAAGATGTATTTTTCAAAAATGGTAAACCTCTTCAAGAAGGTGAACTTCTTGTTCAAAAAGATTTAGGAAAAACATTAAGATTAATTGCTGAAAAAGGCTCTGATGTCTTCTATTACGGAGAAATTGGAGAAGCTTTAGCTAAAACAGTACAACAATTTGGTGGCTCGATGACAACAGAAGATTTAGCTAACTATAATGTTACGATTGATAAGCCTATTTGGGGTAAATACCAAGGCTATGACATTGCGAGCATGCCACCTCCAAGTTCAGGTGGTGTTTTCCTATTACAAATGCTAGGCATATTAGATGGTTTCGACCTTTCTCAATATGACATAAGCTCTTGGGAGAAATATCATTTACTAGCTGAAACAATGCATTTAGCATATGCTGATCGTGCTGCTTATGCGGGAGACCCAGAATTTGTGAAAGTACCTGTAAACGGTTTGTTAAACGAAAATTACATTGCTGAAAGACGGAAATTAATTGACCTAAACAAAGTGAACAAAAACCCAGTAGCAGGAGATCCATGGAAGTATGAGAATAGCACTGCAAACTATAAAGTAACGAGTCAACCTGACGACAAAGAACCTGGACAAACAACACACTTTACTGTAGCAGACAAATACGGAAATGTTGTTTCTTATACAACAACGATTGAACAAGTTTTTGGTTCAGGTATTATGGTACCTGGCTATGGAATAATGCTAAATAATGAATTAACGGATTTTGATGCAATTCCTGGTGGCGCTAACGAGGTACAACCAAACAAACGTCCGTTAAGTAGTATGACTCCTACAATAGTATTTGATGATGGTAAGCCAGTTCTAACAGTAGGATCACCTGGTGGGCCAACAATCATTACTTCTGTGTTACAAACAATTATTAATTACATTGAGTACGACATGAGCCTAGAAGATGCGGTATTAGAGCCACGCATCTATACAAACAATCTAAATTCCTATCGTTATGAAGAGGGGATTTCAGCAGATGTAATTAAGAAACTAAATGAAATGGGTCATTCATTCGGTGATACACCTACTAACATAGGTAATGTTCAAAGTATCTCCATCGATCATAAGAAAGGTATCTTTAAAGGAGTAGCGGATGACACAAGAAACGGCTCCTCTATTGGGATTCAATTAGAGAAATAAGTTCTTTGTAAGCACATTTTACAAAGCGATTAGACACAAGAAACTTGTTAATAAAAAGCAGGGAATCATTTTGCGATTTCCTGCTTTTTTTGATGTTATTAATTTTTTTGAATTTTATTTTTGAAAATAAAATTAAATGCTATGCCTAGTGTTAATTGTTCAATATTAAAAATATCTACTGGAACCTCTTACTTATGATACGGTTCGCCTTTCATAATTCGAAAGCTGCGATAGATTTGTTCTAGCAATACGAGTCGCATTAATTGATGAGGGAGGGTCATGCGACCGAAGCTCAATTTTTCATCCGCTCGATTCAGTACGTCTTTATGTAATCCAAGGGATCCACCAATGACAAAAGCGATTTTGCTCGTTCCATAAGTCATTAATTTTTCCAACCCTTCAGCTAGTTCTTCCGACGATTTCATCTTCCCATCAATAGCAAGGGCAATTACATACATGCCATCAGGAATTTTCGATAAAATTCTTTCTCCTTCCTTCTTCTTCACAATTTCCATTTCCGCCTCACTTAGTTGCTCTGGCGCTTTTTCATCCGCCACTTCAATTAGCTCAATTTTCGCATAGCCCCCAAGGCGCTTTACGTATTCATCGATCCCCATTTTTAAATACTTTTCCTTTAACTTTCCTACAGAAACAATTGAGATATTCACACATGATCCACCTTTACAAAACATTCATCATTCATATTATCCACAAAAACGTTTTTTTCGCTGTAGTGATTAAACGGTTGTCATCTATAGCTTTCTAATTAATCAATAAATCAAATATTTTAGATAATCACACGTTACCCACATTTACATTTTATTTACAAACACGTTGTCCACAAAAATTATGCACATATCCACAAGCTAAACTATATTTTGTGTTAAGTTATTTTCTTGATACAATATATTCAGCATCCTTTTCACAGTAATCGCATTTTGTGGATAACTTTTCTTCTTCACTTAGTTTATCCAAAATGGGAAAGTCTTTCGTTTCCGCAATATACATATCTAATGCATGATTTACGTGCATCTCGCAGCAATAATATTTCAATTTAAAAATCTCCTTTTCCCTTATTTTTTCCACAATGTTATTCACATTTTCCTTATTTTATCCACAATTCATTTTAACAAACTAAAAAAGAGTAGGAAAGAAAAGGCTTTTCTTTCACCACTCTTTTGTGAAAAACTCTCTGTGGATTACTTAATTTATCCACAATTATAATTGTGTACTTTCCGATAATTTTAATTGTATCTCAACGATTTTTCCAGAGCGATATACTTTCATATTCAGTATATCTCCTATTTCCGTTTTGTTATATAAATGTTGTCGTAAATCAATGGAGTTTTCAATTTTTTCCCCATTCATTTCTACAATGACATCATATTGTTCTACGCCTGCTCGATCTGCAGGAGAACCCGGCACGACTTCTGTTACAACTACTCCCG
>JAAYHP010000636.1 GCA_012735355.1 Lysinibacillus sp.
CCTAAAGATGAGCCTATCGCCAACTTGGGAAAAAGCCGTTTACAACAAATTGAAGAAGAAATCGAGCGTGAAAAAGCGTCGAAACCAACGAACAAAAAATTTAATAGCAAAGGAGATTAATAAGGAGGAAAAATTTATTAGTTAATGTCAAGAAAGCGTAAGAACAACACGGAAATACCTGACTTCGAAATCGATTCGCTTGCAAGGGCGTTGTTGCCTGCAATACAAAAGTTATTTGAAAGCGAAGAAGGCAAGCGCGAATTTGAAGAATGGCAAGCCGAAAGGCAAAAATCACAACTAAATAAAAAACAAAATAAAGAATCTCGTTGATTACATAGAGATATCCGCCGAATAAGGTAAGGAAAATAGTAAAATGTATATAAGAACGGCGAACGGGTTTTGACCGTTTTCGTATCCCGAAATAAAAAAACGGTTAAAAATAATTAAGCCTTTCCCCATAGTGGGAACGGCAAAACACAAACGGAGGTAAACTATTGAAATATAAAAATTGGTTAAACGAGTGGCTTGCTTTGTACGTCAAGCCCACTACGAAAATAAGAACGTACAAGAAATATCAAAGGCAAATAGAACTACATATACTCCCCGCGCTCGGAAAGTTTGAACTTAACGATTTAACAGCAACCGTTTTACAACGCTTTACTGTGGATTTATCTGAAAAAGGTTTATCTGCAAACACTGTAAACGGCATTATATCCGTGCTTAAATCTTCTTTGCGCCGAGCAGTCTTGCTTGGCGTAACGGACAAAGAGTTTACAATGGCTATCGTGCGTCCTAAGGGGCGAGAAAAACAAGTAGATTGTTTTTCTAAAGAAGAGCAACGAAAAATTGAGCAATATATTTTTGAAAAGAAGAAAAACAAGTTGTTCGGCGTGGTGCTTTGTCTTTACACGGGCTTGCGTATTGGAGAACTTCTATCTCTTACGTGGGATGACGTAGATTTACAAAAAGGTATTATAACCGTTTCAAAATCCTGCCACGACAGTTGGGAAAACGGTAAATACGTTAAAGTAATCGACACGCCGAAAACGGAATGTTCTGAGCGTATTATTCCTTTACCCAAGCAACTGCTTTCACGATTAAGAGAGTATAAGAAATCGTCAAGCGGAAACTACGTTGTTGAGGGTAGAAAAATACATGGTGCGCAGGTTCGCTCTTATCAAAAGAGTTTCGAACTATTATTAAAACGTTTGAAATTACCGCATAAAGTCTTTCACTCTCTTCGTCATACGTTTGCAACGCGCGCTTTAGAGTGCGGAATGGATATTAAAACGCTATCGGAAATTTTAGGGCATAAAAATCCTACAAATACGTGTACTATAGAAAGATTTTTTACATCTATAGATGTATCTAATGTACGCCTATTTGTTTTCTATTGACTAAATCGTAAAAAAGATGTATAATATTATTAATATTTTTCAAGAAAAAAAAAGGATTTTGACAATTTTTATCGTATATAAAATATAGAGAAGTTCATAGATTAGATAATTCAATGTAAAAAACAAAAGGAAAAACTTCAGGAGATTACAACAAATGAGAGCCTATTACAATTTTCAACATATATTATTAAGAGATATGGTGTTGAATTATGATTCAAATTTATTAAGCCGTATTATCGAGGGTAAAAATAAATTTGGTGCGACACAAATTATTGACACTGCCATTGAAAAAGCACATTTATCAGATTTTGTTTCATATAAAATTGAATTTATTAAGGTAGGAAATCTAAACGCCCTAAAATATAGATTTACGACGTCCACTATGCCTATCTCTATTACAGACTGCGCCTATATAATAATTTTAGTAAAAGAACAAAATTATTATTTCACCGCAGAATATACAATAGGACAAAATCAAATTGCTTTATGTAGTTGGGATGACAAAGCCCATTATAATTACGGCAGTTATCCAAATAATGATGATGAACTAATTATAACTAAAATTGAAGAAATTATCGGTGAAAGTTGTGAAAGTAAAGCCGTCGCAATAAATACCGCAGTAAACAAACCATTAGAAGATCAAAACAAGGAGATAAATAAAATGATTATTCACAAAACGTTCGGTCTTGATTTAGGAACAACAAACAGTACACCTTCAGTTTTTATTAACGGTGCAAGTTTTTGTCCCGAAGACGGAAAACTTAAAACGATTCCGTCGTTAGTCGCTAAGAAAGGCGATAAATTTATTGTGGGCGTTGCACCTAAAAACAATCCCCATATCGAAAAAATTCGTTCAATCAAAAGAATGATGGGTAAAGAAGAACCTGCCGTTTTGAATGGTCAAAACTATTCTCCTGAAGAAATCTCTGCCGAAATCGTAAGATATTGTGCGGAAATACTTAACAAGCAAGTGGAAAAAGCTGAAAACGTTGTGTACGATAGAATCGTTATTACCGTGCCCGCTTACTTCTCTATCGCTCAAAAAGATGCTACACGCAAAGCGGGTGAACTTGCAGGTTTAGAAGTTTTAATGCTTTTGGAAGAACCGACTGCAGCGGCTATAAATTACACCGTTAAAAACAACGTGAAGAGTGGTGTGTTTATGGTGTACGATTTAGGCGGTGGTACGTTTGACGTTTCTATTATAGAAAAAATAGAAAACATACCCGTTGTTTTAGCTACTGCAGGCAACAATTTTTTGGGTGGCGACAACTTCGATAATCTTCTCGCTCGCTACTTTATTGATGTTCTTAATAACGATTTGGGATATGATATTGATTTAGATTTAACTAAAAAAGAAGATTTACATAAATATAATGCACTTCTCCTTGCCGCTGAAAATGTTAAGAAAAATCTTTCGCAAAACGATACCTATACTATTAGTTATTACGACGTATTCAAAGACAATTCGGGTGTTGACCTTATTATTGAAGATTTTTCAAGAGCAAAATTTGAAGAACTTATCCGTGATAAAATCGTAATTGACAGTTTTAACGAATGTCAAAAAGCGTTAGACGCTTTTGTTGCAAGCGGTAGAGAACTTTCTGAAATTACGGGAGTTTTAATGGTTGGTGGCTCAAGCCATATCCCTTACGTTCGCAACGCTGTTAAAGAAAAATTTGTTGATAGCGGAATGATTAAAGAGTTGATTATTGCAGACCCCGACTTGGCAGTTGGATACGGTGCAGGTATCGTTGCCGCTACTCAGTCTATGAAAATTGAAGATAAGGAAAACGGTATTGTAGTTGAAATCAATGCTCCTTATATGTTTGACGGAACAATGAACATATCAGGCAAACTTATTAAAGGACAAGTTGACACAGTTGGGTTAATTTCTAACGGAAAAGAAGTTAAAGCAACAATTCAAGACGACAGAACATTCTCCGCTGATATCGACGGTGTGTATGAAAAATTAGAATATAAATTCTATTTTGGAGATAATATGGTAGCAAACTTAACGGAGTCGGTAGAAAAAAATAATTTAATTGCGCCTACTCCTGTCCAAAACGAAACCATCCGTATAGAAATTGTTGACTTGGAAAGACAAGAAACGGAAGATTATCCGTTAGTAAATAAAGGTGAGGCGCTCCCTTGTTCGGCAAGCCATAACTTTAAAATTAACGAATATAGCCGTGAACAAATTATTCTCCCCGTTAAAGAAGGTTATCGCGAAATTTACAGTCTTATTATAGACGTGCCCGAAAATACTCCACTTGGTAGTCGTGTAACCGTAAACACCGAAATTGACGTGTTAGGAAAAGTTACCTTAAAAGTATTGCTTAATAACAAAGAAATAGAAGGTAAAGTCGTTTATGCGGAAACAAAAGATATGGACGATTCTACCCTTATGGACATTGAAGAGAAATTCTACGATAAAATTGAAAACGTTCGCGGTGAAGCAAAAGCGGAATTTGTTGCAAGACAAGAAAATATAACGCGCGAAATTAATGAAGCGGTTGCCAACTCCGATAAAAACCACTATACGGATGCGCTTAATAAGTATGAAACACTTGTTCGTGAACTTCCAAGCAGTATTAGCGATTTAACGGAAGAAGATTTTGATGAAATAGAAAAAGAAATAAAAGAATTAGCAGCAAAACAAGATGATATTAATCTTTCTAAAATTGAGGACGAGATTTTCTTTGGTAAAAGAGCTTTAAATAGAAAAGATTATAAACAAGCACAAGAGCGTTATGAACATTTAAGAGGGTTCAAAGGTTCATTAGAGGTTCGCTCTAATCCGAGAGTGTGGCTTATTCTTTGGGTTAAGCATATTACGGATATTTTACAAGATGCAGAGAATTTGCAACGTACAATTAATGATTCTTATTTAAGTAACGCTATTGCTCAAGAAGTTAGAACGGTAAATATGTTCTTAAATACCATTGATTGGGATGAAATCGAAAATAAATCCGATGAAGAATGCAAAGAAATTTCTGATAGATTGATTAGCACTTCTCATAGATTAATGTCCTTACTTGAACAAACGGGAGTTAAGGAAATTAGCGATAAAGTTAAAAACTTCAAAGGAAGAGTGAGCAAAGACTAATGGGACAATTTGATTATTTTTCAGCGCAGGCAATAAATCGTAAGAACGATTATTCTGTATATGTGTGCCCCGTATGTGGGAATGAAAACATTATAAATTCTACAGAGTGCAAATATTGCCGCTACTCTCTCAAAGAGTTTGAAAGTGTTTACTTTTCGCACTATAACGACTACAATGAAGCACTTTTGTTAATCGAAGAAAAAAAGTTGTTTTCCGCATACGACAAAATAATAACCTTTTTAGAATATTATCCAAAAGACGTAGATGCCCAACATTTACGTTTATACATCTTATCGCTCTTAAAAGATGAAGAGTTTTCGGCGAAAGCAGAAGCTTATTCTCAAGAACATAGCGATAGATGGGTAATAAATCTTATAGACGCGCCCGAAAGCGTTTCCGTGAAGGACTTTCAAAAGAAAACACTCTTTAAGGGCGAAAAACTTTTATCTTCAATATATAAAATTGCAGCCGCGAAACAAGAAGAAAGAAATAAAACAATAGTTCAACTAAAAGAGTTGACTAATCGTTTATACGAGATTTACATAAAAGTTAAAACATTAAAAGCCAATAATCCTATTTTCGCTGAAATAAAACTCTTTTATGAGAAAATCTATATGGAGTTCCTTTTGCGTAATGGGATGAATATAACGGACTATTTGGGTCTTAATTATAACGACTTAACGGAAGAACAAAAAAAGATTTTAGGTTCTGTAGATACTGTGGAAGATAAAAAGAAACCTAATGGTGCAATCGTTAAAGTGTTTATGCCTGAAATTCGTTATAATAGCATTTTATTACAACAAGCGAAAATCACAGTAAATGTTCATCCTAAGAAAAATACACAGGAGAAATAATGGATATACAGTTTAAGAAAGAATCGTTGTTTGATAGGTTTAATTTATCTACAACTTTATCTAAAAGTGAATTGTTGCGATTGTTTCAGACTCGCCCTGATTTACGTAAGGAATTGCCTGTTTTTATTCAAACCATAAACAACGAGCAAAAATTATACGTGGAAGAACTTTTTACTACCTTTTTAGACGGAAAAAACTTTACCATTGAAGAATATTTGCAAGAACAAAAAGACAAAAAGAATTTAGAAGATACCCTTTCGACTGAAATTGTTGAGCCTGCTGCGGCAAATCCATATAGAAAAAGACTTGCTGTATTAGTAAATGTTATTAGAAGATTTGATGAAGTTGTTTCCGTATTAAAAATCAGCGGTAAAACTTTCGACGAGTTAGTAGATGCAACAGAACACTTCCAAGATATAAGAAAATAACTTCAATATGCGCGCGTAGATAATGACGGCAATATTTTCCGTTCTTTTTGCGAATGTTTATGGAAGGAAATAGAAAATGCTATTTCTTCTTCTATTAAAAGCCAAAACAGTAAAACTGTTAATTCTACGTATAGAATTTTAGGTGCAGTAACAAATTCAGAGTTGAAAAAGAAATTTATAGGCGCTTTTGCTACGCATACTTCAGATTTCTTTGACTCCTTCTCTACGCGATTAGAAGATGAACAAGTATATAAATCAAGCATTGATTTTGCCTGTGGATTAAATGTGTCTTTGTTTAAGAACAAAGATATTTACACTTCCTTCAAGTTCTTTTGCGGTAAATTAACTGATAATGCAGAAAATAATGAAACGTATCTATTTGAGCACTTCCCAAAATTAATAGAGAGATTAAAACCTTCGGATATTGGAGCATTGTTTGAAGGCTTCGCTTCTTGTTGTTTTCAATTGGTTAAACTTGAAAACATTGAAAACAATACTTACGATAAAATTGCTAAAACGGCAGAAACCGCAAGACAACTTTTGCCATTAATAGATGAAGATGATATCGAAGAAGGAAAACTTGATATTGTAAAAATCTTAATCGGTCTTGCAGATAACGGCGAAGAATGGTATTCTACTTACCAAACGCACATTAAAAACATAGTAAACAAAACAAAACTTTCGGAGAGTTTATATGAAGTGTGTTATATGATATATCACGCTTCGTCACTAAAAGAATATAGAATTGCATTTTCAAACCTTTTATCAGATGTTTCAGGCTTTAATACTGAATTGGTAGTAATGATACAAAAGAAGGAACGTTTGGAGTCTGTTTGTGAAAGCACGAAAGATAAGGGCAAGTATATCCTTTACTCTACGATAAAATCTCAAATTGGTGATGAAATACCTACCCCTAAAGATATTGATAATTTCATTTTGAATTATTACGCATTATCAATAATCAATTCTGAATTAAAGCAATTCTTTAAGAACATACAACAAATGGTTTTCACCCCATTAATGATGTTAGACAACGTACCTACATATAGTTTTGGCTACGGTGGATTGACTCCTAAAGGCGAATTTATGAAAGATTTGTTTATGGAGTTGCCAAACGATTGGGAAATTGACTTGGGTGGAACTAAAATAGTTGTTCGCGACTTTTTACGTAGCAAGTTGAATTGCTATTCGGGTTCTAATTACGGAAATTCAAAGTCTAAAACTTATATGATTAAATGTGACAACGCTATTTCCGCAAGAAAAACTCCAAGCGCTACAACAAGCAAATCTGCCACCACAACAACGACCACTTCGTCAACTACGCGTTCTTCTTATACGCCTTCAACTTCTAGTTCGGGGACAAATGGAAAAGTCGTCTGCGGTGTGTTATCCGCAATAGCATTCCTAATTATGATTATCTGCTTTGCTTGTGAATCTCCCGTCGGCGGCGTGATATTCTTAATTGGCGCAGTAGCTTTGTTAATTGGAGCTGCTAAATACGACGATATTAAAGACAACGGCAAAGCGTTAACAGCAATAATTCTAATTCCTATAATTTTATGTTGCATATTTGGTCCTATTGTCGGAAATGCAAACTCTTCATCAGGCTCATCGAGTTCGTCAGGCTCTTCAGGTGGTGGCGGATACAATAATAATAGCGAATATACCGTAACTTTAAATAAAGACGGCGGATATGGTGGAACAAGTACTGTGTATGTGGAATACGGAGATTCAATGCCTTACGCAACAGCGCCATCAAAAAGCGGCTATGAATTTGGCGGTTATTACACGTCTAGAAACGGCATTGGAACACAATACTACACAGCTTCAATGTCAAGTGCAAGAACTTGGAATAAATCATCAAATACAACATTATATGCTTATTGGATTGAGGAAGATGACAGTATTGCCTTAACGGAAAATAACTTTGAAACTTATTTTAACTTTTCTTCGAGTTGTTCAGTTTCTAGATATGATTATAGTTCCTCAGGTACCGCTACATACTCTTTCTCTATATCTCCGAAAAGCTCGTTTAGATATTCTAATTCCGATAACCCTTCTTCTATTACGGTAACAATTGGTCTTGATATTTCTTCATTGAGCGCATCTTACGGGAAGCCATCGGAATACAAAATAACAGTTACTTTATATAAATCATCGGGTTATTCTTATTCGGGGTCTAGAAATTATAGCGTAGGTGCATATGAAAAATATTGGATAGATGGAATATATGATGTGGATGCAAAAATCTATAATTAAAGGAGTGCGTTATGGCTATTAGATACACAATTACTAACTATTCTTGTCCGCATTGTGGCAAGGTTTTTAAGACGGATTCTTGGTCTCAAGTGGGATACTTGCTATTAATCGTAGGAACGGCTTTTCTATCGTTATCTTGGTTTCTTTCAATTGCTATTATGAGAGCGATATTCGGTAGTTCTGATATGCCTAGTGTGGGAAGTCCTTTTCGAACTTGTGAACATTGTGGTAAAAAATTTTTGTCTTATGAACATCAAGAATGGAACACGTTAAACACAAGTTCTAAAAAAATATGGTCTTATCGTCTTATTCTTAGGGTTTTATATGCATTAAGTGGTTTTGTCCCCCTATTTCTATTGTCACAATTTTTTTGGGGTTCAAACCACGAGTCAGATAGAACAATAGCGTTGATTTTTTTAATTCTTGCTATTGTAATTGTTTTGATAATTGCCATCGCACATTATTTTTGGAAACAATATGGACAAAAAAATGAAATAATCTTAAACCAAGCGGATTTTGATATAGTAAAAGCATCTTTAAAAAGAACAGGCAATGACTTAAATATGGAAAATCCGCCCTTAAAAATAAAAGATAGCGGAATGATTTACGGAGTCAGTCAGCAAAAAAACATCAAAAAATCGACTTACACGTCACCCCAAGATAATGAGGTAAAATCAGTATTTGATATTTTAGAACATAAAGAAAATTCAAATTATGGTTACAGTGTTGATAATCCTATACTGCTTTCTTCTATTCCGGAGGAATATTCTTATTTGTCTTCTCTGAAGGCAAAAGATATAAACAAAATGATAATAGGTATAGATAGAAAAGGTTCTATTAGTAATGGTGATGGACTTTTAGATTTATGGGAAATAACAGTGATAGATTATAATTCTCAAAGAAAAGAAACTATCAAAATATATATTAATCCTTACGCGACAAGAAGCAATTATTCAATTTGTCCTAAGGATTTCAAGTTTAAATAAAAACACAAAGAACTCATGAAAAACGGTAGATTAAAAATTCTGCCGTTTTTTATGCCTAATTTATATAAATATACCCATATCGTATTGACA
>JAAYHP010000637.1 GCA_012735355.1 Lysinibacillus sp.
AAATAAAATTTGAGCCATTTATTCGGCTCAAATTTTACTTTTATACTTTTTTATAACCTTTTTCTACAAGTTGTCTCATTAAATAGCTGAAAGTATATTTTACTGCCCGTAGGCGATTTGTATTGCGCAAACCCGATAGCTGGATTTTGCGGGTTTCAACCGAATCACCGATGGCAAGTCCAATGCAAATCGTACCTGCTGGCTCCCCGCCATGAGGCTCTGGTCCAGCCGCGCCAGTCAATCCTACGCCGATGTCCGTCCCGAATATTTCCCGAACATTTTTTGCCATGCTACTAGCACATTCGCTACTCACAACGCCGTGTTTATCTAACAAATCTTTATCGATGCCAAGCTGCTTCATTTTAGCTTGTTCCGTATAGGTAACCATGCCCCCAACTAACGTTCCGCTTACTCCCGGAATCTTAGCTAATTCAGATTGAAATAATCCCGCTGTTAAACTTTCCGCAGCAGCGATCGTCAGTTTATTATGAAGGAGCATTTCTACCGTTTTCGATGCGAGGGAATCATCATCAACGCCATAATTATATTTTCCAACAATGGATAAAATTTCGCTTTTCTTTTCATTAATTAATTCCCAAGCTTCTTTTTCAGAATCAGCTTTTGCAGTAATGCGTAACGTCACCTCTCCGTCAGAGGCGAGAGGTGCAATCGTCGGATTTGTTTGTTCATCTAAAATATGTTGAATCTTGTTTTCTAATTCCGCTTCACCAATTCCATAAAAACGCAATACGTGGGAAAGAATGACCCCTCCTTTACTGATGCGGGCAGCAAGTCTCGGTTTTACTTCAAATTGAAACATCGGCTCAATCTCTGATGGAGGTCCTGGAAGTAAAATATAAGTCCTACCGTCTTTTTCTAAAATCATGCCAGGTGCAAGCCCATGATGATTAGGCAATACTTCACTGCCTTTTAAAATCAACGCTTGCTTTCGATTATTTTCCGTTAAAGGGCGCCCTTGTTTATTAAAAAACTGTTCAATCGTCGTTAATGCTTCTTCATCAAAAACAAGGGGGATTCCTAAATGCTCCGAAACGGTTTCTTTCGTTAAATCGTCTTTTGTCGGTCCTAAACCACCGGAAAAAATAATTAAATCTGCACGGGATTCTGCAATTTCAATCGCCTTTTTCAACCTCCCGCCATTGTCTCCAATCACCGAATGGTAATACACATTAATGCCAAGTTCTGATAATTGGCTAGAAATAAATTTTGCATTTGTATTTGCAATTTGGCCTAACAACAGTTCAGAACCAACCGCAATAATTTCTGCATTCATCTTTACACCTCGCTTATTTGGAATTGACAAATACTTTTCGATTTAAATAAAAATAATCCCATCCTGACCATATTGTAAAGAATAAAGCAACATAAAGCATAATATCATCAAATGGTATGCCGAACACGACAAAAATAGTATTGTGCAGAAGTAAGGCAGATATTGCTACAATTTGCGTCCATGTTTTAATTTTTCCTAAGTTGCTTGCCGCTACAATTGTCCCTTCACCAGCTAAGATGGAGCGCAATCCTGTTACAGCAAATTCACGGCTTAAAATAATGATGATGACCCATGCAGGAGCAAATCCGATTTCCACTAAAATAAGAAATGCAGAAGTTACTAACAATTTATCTGCTAAAGGGTCTAAAAACTTCCCTAAATTCGTCACTAAATTCAATTTGCGGGCAAAGTAGCCATCGATCCAATCGGTGCACGATGCAACGATAAAAATCATCGCTCCAACGAAATGGTGTACTGGCATTTCGGCTCCGAAAAGAGTCATATTGCCCCAATTAAAATCGAACATCATGACAATCACGAAAATTGGTATTAATAAAATGCGGGATACTGTAATTTTATTTGGTAAATTCATTATATTTACAACCTTTCTTGCGAAAGAAAATAGTCATCTATAAAAGATGACTACTGTTCCTCGCTAAATTTGATGATAATGTTTTGAGTAGTGATATTTTGAACGTATTGAATTTCTTCATCGTTCACGAACACTTTAGCGTTTTGAGAAGCACCAAGTCGAATGCGGGCATATCTATTTTCTGTGGAGTCATGCTCCACCACAGCCCCACTCTTATAAATAGTCGGATTTACTTGCTCTTCTCCGTTTTCGTTACGAATACTTACCCACGTATCTCCGGAAACTTCTACGCGAATATTCATCGTATCCGTACCAGACAATTCATAAATAGTAGTGATGCCGTCAGGTTGAACTTGACCTTCTGAAATGATTTGAGTCGGTTCTTCGGTCTCATCTACAACCTCTTCGTTCACCGGTTGTTCATCAGTATCATCCTCTGTTTCTGTAACATTGCCTTCAGTCGTTGGAGGTGTTTCAACAGAAGTTTGTTCATATTCTAAAGGTAAATTATCTACTGTTTCTTGTTCGCCTGGGTTCGATGTCTTTTTAGAGAATAAATACCAAAAAACTACGAGAATGATGATAATAAATAATGCGAATATATATTTAGGTAATGATTCCATCATTTTGTTCGTTGATGTCGTCTTTAACTTTTTTCGCGTTGGGCTTTGGGAAAATGATTGGGCAACTTCTTCTGTTTGATGGCTTGGTATTTCATGTTTAAATTCTTCAAAAAGTTCGTCCGGATCTAATCCTACCGCTTCTGCATATTGCTTTATAAATGCACGAACATAAAAGGTACCTGGCATGAGCGAATAGTTTCCCTCTTCAATACCAACTAAATAGCGCTTTTGTATTTTCGTAATTTCTTGCAAGTCATCTAAACTGTATCCTTTAGATAACCTCGCTTCTTTTAGGCGAGTACCGAGCTCTGTCAACCATAACACCTACTTTATTTAATATTATTAAAATCCAAAAAAGTCCCCATTGGAAAAGAGATTGTTTTTTTCTAACGCATCATAAACAATATCTTCTTCTGGATGATGTCGCAATTCGATAATATAATCAAAATCTTCAATTTTGTATTCTGAATGTTTTACAAATATATCTGGATGCTCGATGACTTTTGTACATGGCATGTTCATTACTTCTCTGACGAGCTGTAAATGGCGTTCCTCTTGTGTTCTACGGGACACGACCCCATCAAGAATAAAAATATTATTTGGATTATATTCATCGCCAATTAATTGTTTACGAACGGTTTGTTTAATCATTGTGGAGGAGAGAAAAATCCATTTTTTATTTGCACAAACGCTTGCAGCCACAATGGACTCGGTTTTACCAACTCGAGGCATTCCCCTTATTCCAATTAATTTGTGACCTTCTTTCTTAAATAATTCCGCCATAATGTCAACTAATATGCCAAGTTCATCACGAACGAAACGAAAAGTATTTCTTTCATCGGCATCTCTTTCAATATAATGTCCATGACGTACAGCGAGTCGATCACGAAGTTTTGGTTCCCTGAGCTTTGTTACACGAATATCGTCAATTGTTTTAACAATCGATTGAAAGCGTTTAATCGACTCCGCTTTTTCCGATTTTAACAATAAGCCCCGTCGACCTTCGTCAACACCATTAATCGTGACAATATTCACTCTAAGCATACCAAGTAAAGATGCGATATCACCTAATAGCCCTGGACGATTTACTTGAATTTCATATTCAAAATACCATTCACCCATCAATAACGGGCCCCCTTACAATATCGAAACGAAAAAATTTCCTACAAGTTTCATCATAGCGGATTTTATATGTATTGAAAAGTTCGAAGACGACAAAATTCTTCCTAATAGGTCAAAAATTTTATTAAATTTGAAAACCTTTACATTTAAGGAATGAATGTAGAAAAAGGAGGTCAACCCCTCCCTTTTCCTCCAAGCTTTTAGCGCGGTCTCAAGGAAACAAATGCAAAGAATTTCACCATTATAAACTTATTATAATGAATGTTAGACTTTACATTTGTTAACAAAAAGTGACATTTGAATAGTTCTAATGGACTCGATTATTTTGTACTAGTTTCATAACACAGTTAGCGATTGCATGTTTTTCTTTTTCTGAGGCAACAGACCATAAATCTTTTAAAACCCTTTCTTGTTCATTTTTTGGATCTACATTTTTCGCTAAGTATTCGCCAATTTGTACGGCTGTTTTTTCAATCGCTCCATGGGATAATCCGATGTTTTTTGCATTTTCTACCTGCTTGCCAAGAAAGGATTTCCATCGCTCCCAAATTTCCAATAATTCCATTTTCTCTCCTCCTTTTCGTCATTAGTATGCGCAAGCATTAGTTTTTATATGTACCAACCACCGTTCAGGCGAATAATTTGCCCTGTCACATAATCTGCTTGTCCACTAATGTAGAAGGCGACAAAATCAGCAACTTCTTGCGGTTTTCCCGGTCTCTGTAAAGGAATATCATCAAATAACGCTTGTTTTTCTTCCTCCAATAAATGATTGTTCATTTCTGTGTCGATAAAACCAGGAGCTATAGCATTTACTAACGTCCTTTGACCCGCCGCTTCCTTCGCATAAGCTTTCACAAAAGCGTGTTGCGCTCCTTTTACCGTCGCATAAATCGTTTCGTTGGCAGCGCCGGCTTCACCCCAAATAGAGCCGATAAATATACAATAGCTCACTTCATTTTGGCGCAATTTATTTGATAGGAGAGCAATTAACCGAATCGGATTTTGCACATGCTCCTTCCATAGCTGGTCGATGACGGAGGAAGGGGTGTCTTCTAATAACCCATAATAAGCAGTTCCCCCGGCAAAAATGACTGCCTGAACAGAGAAAATTTGTTGGGCTAATTGTTCTGCTCCCCCATCTTTCGAGAAGTCTGCTTGCACAGGAATGAGCTCGATTTGAGGATAAGTTGATGATAGTTCCTCTATTAAAATATCTACTTTGTTGCGGCTTTTAAAGTAATGCAAATAAAGCGACCAGCCATCTTCAGCTAGACGCTTTACAATCGCACTCCCTATCGCACCCGATGCTCCGATAACGAGGGCAAATTTTTTCATTGCTTATTCCCACTTACTGGCATAATTTTGAACACCGTTTGTTGCGATTCACCTTGAATCGTTTCAAAGGCTTTTTTCACATCGTCTAATGTGATTTTTTCAATAACCGGTACCGCATCAAATAAATTCATATCGTTAAATTTATATCTTGTAAATTGGTTGGCGATGTATTCTAAAGAGTTTAACGCCCGTAAGAAAAAGCCAATTTTTTTCCGTTTAATTCGCTCAATAGATTCTTCATCAAAAATTTCTTGTGCATTGTTAACATTATCTATTATTTTACTCACTAGTTCGTCTGGATTTGGCGTATCTGAACCAACTAAAGCAAATCCAAAGCCCTTTTCTAACGAGAAATCGTATGCAAAGGATTCGTCGATGTAACCGTGTTCATATACATCAGTGTAAAAGGCAGCCGCCCGGCCAAATAAACATTCTAAAGCAATTTGAACCGCGCGCTCGTGTTTGAGCGTTTCTTCGCCGCTCAAAT
>JAAYHP010000069.1 GCA_012735355.1 Lysinibacillus sp.
GCAATAAAGAAACTTTAGTAGAGTTAGCAAAGAAAATAGACACTTGTGCCGATATTGAAGACTTGCTCTCGAAATCTATTACAGATCATCCTCCAATCGCCATTAAAGAAGGGGATGTCATTCGAGAAGGTTACAACAAAGAATTGGATGAATTGCGCTTTATCGCGCGGAACGGGAAGGATTGGATCGCTCAGCTAGAGCAAAAGGAGCGGGAACGAACGGGCATTAAAAACTTAAAAATCGGTTTCAACCGAGTGTTCGGCTATTATATCGAAGTGACGAAATCGAACTTAGGAAACGTCGATTTAACCCGCTATCACCGTAAACAAACGCTAGCAAACGCGGAACGGTTCATCACTGAAGAACTGAAAGAAAAAGAATCCACAATTTTAAATGCGGAAGAACAAAGCTTGAATCTAGAATACGAACTGTTTGTAGCGTTGCGGGAAGAATTGAAAGCATACATTCCACGGGTGCAACAATTAGCATCATTCATTAGTGAACTGGATGTGTATTTAAGCTTTGCTGTAGTTTCTGAAAAGTATCAATTTACGAAGCCAACTTTCCATGAAGGTACGGCGCTAAAAATCATCTACGGTAGACACCCGGTCGTGGAAAAAATGTTGAACAAACAATCTTATGTTCCAAATGACTGCGTTCTTACGGAAGAAAAAAAAATGATGCTTATTACCGGACCAAATATGTCGGGTAAAAGTACATATATGCGTCAAGTGGCATTAATTGTCGTCATGGCACAAATGGGTTGCTACGTTCCGGCAGATGAAGCAGAGCTACCGATTACGGATCAAATTTTCACTCGCATTGGGGCAGCAGACGATTTAGCATCGGGTCAATCGACTTTCATGGTAGAAATGCTCGAATCTCAAAATGCCATCACGAATGCGACGGAAAAAAGTTTATTGTTATTCGATGAAATTGGCCGGGGTACATCTACGTATGACGGCATGGCTCTAGCCCAAGCGATGATGGAATATATTCATGACCACATTGGGGCTAATACGCTTTTCTCCACCCACTATCATGAATTAACGGCGCTAGAAGAGGAGCTTGTAAAACTGCAAAACGTCCATGTAAGCGCTGTTGAGAAAAATGGAACTGTCGTATTTTTGCATAAAGTGAAAAAGGGTGCTGCAGATAAAAGTTACGGTGTCCATGTAGCAAAGCTTGCTAATATGCCGGAAAAAATAATTGACAGAGCACAGCGCTTGCTTGAACATTTTGAATCTCAACAAATGGACAACTCTACTCAAGAAGTAGAAGAGGTTCACCAGCTATCCTTCTTTGAAGAAGAGGAGCCTGACAAAGA
Source organism: Lysinibacillus sp. (assembly GCA_012735355.1). Classification (GTDB taxonomy): domain Bacteria; phylum Bacillota; class Bacilli; order Bacillales_A; family Planococcaceae; genus Ureibacillus. Next base: position 1,328 of record JAAYHP010000069.1, read on the forward strand.
GAAGAAACCGTTAAAACAAAAGGAACAAGAAATCATTCATCGATTAGAAAATTTAAATATCGTATCCATTACGCCAATGGAAGCAATGAATCTACTTTACGAAATGCAACAATCATTAAAAAAATAAGGGGGGATATGCGTGGGAAAGATTCAACTGATGGACGAATGGCTGTCCAATAAAATTGCTGCCGGTGAAGTGGTGGAAAGGCCTTCATCTGTCGTGAAAGAGCTTGTGGAAAACGCCATTGATGCAGGTAGCACATCGATTGAAGTTTTCCTTGAAGAAGCAGGTTTATCCTTCATACAAGTGGTAGATAACGGCAGCGGCATGGATGAAAGTGATGCCATGCTCTGCTTTTCTCGCCACGCTACAAGCAAAATTTCGAAGGAACAAGATTTATTCCGCATTCGCACCCTTGGATTCCGGGGAGAGGCCCTTGCTTCCATCGCCTCCGTTTCGAAATTTTCATTAAAAACGTCCGACGGGGAATCGGGGATCGAAATCCAACTAGAAGGCGGTCATCTTGTTGATAAAAAGCCAGGATCACTTCGAAAAGGCACAGATATTACCGTTTCCCAACTTTTTTATAACACACCAGCCCGGCTAAAATATTTAAAAACGATTCAAACAGAGCTGAGCCACTCCATCGAATTTATGAATCGCATGGCTCTTGCCTACCCGAACATCGCTTTTAAACTTGTCCATAACGGCGGAACACTCTTACATACAAATGGCCGAGGCAATGTGCAACAAGTGTTAGCAGCGATTTACGGTGCACCGATTGCGAAAAAGATGATACACTTTAGTGGCGAGTCGAAGGATTATAAAGTGTATGGATATGCCTCTTTACCGGAAGTAACAAGGGCATCAAAAAATTATATATCGATTTTCGTGAATGGAAGATGGGTAAGGCATTACTTAGTGCAAAAAACAGTCATTGATGCATATCATACGTTTTTGCCCATTGAGCGTTACCCAATTGTCGTTCTCTATATTGAAGGGGACCCTTATTTAACGGACGTGAACGTTCATCCGGCAAAGCTCCAAATTCGCTTAAGTAAAGAAGAAGAGCTATTGCCGTTAATTGAAAAAACGATTCGCGAATGCATACGTAATGCAATACATGTTCCAATCGTGGAGAAAAAACTAAAGCCTGCTCGTCCTCAGACGGAACAAATGAATATATGGAAAAGCTCCATCAATGAAACAAAGCTAGAGCAAATCGTGGAAAAATTAAGCGGCGGATCAGATGTTGTAAAGGAAAGCGAAGGAGCGGAAAACGTCCAAGAAGAGCGAGGAACTACTCCTGCTGTTTTAGAAGATGACTGGGTTTTACCGAAAGAGGAATTTCAACAAGAGCCTCAAGTAGAAGCATCACCTATCATGGAAGAGGAAGAAGTGGTTGAGGAACGAAAAGAACCTTTCCCACAACTAGAAATCGTCGGACAAATTCACGGCACATACATCGTTGCCCAAATGGAAGACGGATTTTATTTAATCGACCAACATGCTGCCCAAGAGCGAATCAAATACGAATATTTTAAAGAAAAAGTTGGATTAGTGAATCCAAACGAACGACAAACATTATTGCTCCCACTTACATTCCACTACTCCCAAGATGAAATGTTTATTTTAAAAGAACATCGCGAAGCGCTAGAGGAAGTCGGTGTATTCCTTGAAGAATTCGGCACAAACACCTTTTTAGTACGGGAACATCCAACGTGGTTTCCAGAAGGATTTGAGCAAGAAATTATCGAAGAATTAATAGAGCAAGTATTGAAATCTCGAAAAACGGACGTCAAGAAATTACGGGAAGAAGCAGCGATTATGATGAGCTGTAAAAAATCCATTAAAGCAAACTATTATTTAACGAAGGAACAAATGGAAGCTTTATTAGAAGACTTGCGAAAAGCCGAAAATCCATTTACTTGTCCTCATGGTCGACCTGTCATGATTCATTTTTCAACTTACGAAATCGAAAAGATGTTTAAGCGGGTAATGTAACTAGGAAGTAGTGAAAATCTACGTAAAGGAGCATGCCGATGTTTTCGTTCAAAGATCGTTCCAATATGTTGCATATTTTAAATGAATATGCCTTTGATGTACTTGTGATTGGTGGTGGTATTACCGGCGCAGGTATTGCGTTAGACGCCGCATCAAGGGGACTTTCCGTAGCATTAGTTGAAATGCAAGACTTCGCAGCGGGCACTTCAAGCCGTTCCACAAAGCTTATTCACGGAGGTCTTCGCTATTTAAAACAATTTGAGTTTGAACTTGTTAAAGAAGTTGGGAGAGAACGGGAAATCGTTTATGAAAATGGCATTCACGTTACAACTCCGGAAAAGATGTTACTTCCAATTTATAAAGATGGAAGTTTTGGGAAATTTTCTATTACGGCAGGTTTAAACATTTACGATTCCCTTGCGAAAGTGCATAAACATGATCGCCATCAAATCCTCTCAAAAAAAGAAACGTTACAACGGGTTCCTTTTTTAAAGGAGGAAGGGTTGCTTGGCGCGGGCTACTATGTGGAATATAAAACCGATGATGCGCGGCTAACGTTAGAAGTGCTAAAGAAAGCCGTTGAATATAAAGCGATTTGCTTAAATTATGCCCGGGTCATAGACTTTGAGTACGATAAGAAAAAAATTGTTGCAGCCAATGTACGGGATGAAATTTCTGGAGAGAGGATTACCATTCATGCAACTCAAATTGTCAATGCAACGGGTCCATGGGTCGATGAAGTGCTTGGAAAAGACCGAATTGTCACGGGGCGTAAGAAGGATAAAGGCAAAGCGTTGAAATTAACGAAAGGCACTCACATCGTGTTAGACAAGTCTGTACTTCCCCTTCAACAAGCAATGTATTTCGATACAGAAGATGGTCGAATGGTGTTTGCTATTCCACGGGGCGGGAAAGTATATATCGGAACGACGGATACTTTTTATGAAGAGGACCCAATTCATCCTGTCGCTACGAAAGAAGATGTGGAGTATTTACTGAATTCGGTTCGAGCAATCTTTCCAACGATTCCAATTGAAGCAAAAGATGTGGAATCAACTTGGGCTGGTATTCGGCCGCTAATTTTTGAAAAGGAACGAAAACCTTCTGAAATTTCTAGGAAAGATGAAATTTGGTCTTCTAAAAGCGGCTTGATGACAATCGCTGGCGGTAAGCTAACGGGCTATCGACTGATGGCTGAACAAATCGTTGATAAAATCGTAAAAAAGTATCGATTTAAACATGCAACTCGATGCATAACAAAGGAATTATCTTTATCTGGCGCAAAAGGATTGAATTCTTCTAATTTTAAAGCATATGTTGTCAATAAAGCGAAAGAAGGTACGAGCATAGGGTTATCCTTTGAAGAAGCAAAACAACTCGTTGAAATGTATGGAACGAATGTGGATTACGTCTTTTCATTGCTGAAATCCAACAACAATCCAATCGATATTCCAAAGAAACTATATGCCCAATTGCTTTATAGTATTTATTATGAAATGATATACACCCCAAGTGATTTCTTTATTCGAAGAACAGGCCTTTTGTATTTTGATATTGATCAAGTGGAACGTTATAAAGATGCAGTGATTGATATAATGAGCGAAATAATTGGGTATTCTGAAAGTGAAAAGTTATTTTATTCCATTCAGCTGAATCAATTTATTGATGATGCAAAAATATTGGGAATTGGGTGATATCGGTGAAACGGACAAGGATGCTTACGATGAGTGATGGCGAGCAAATTTATGTGCGAATATATGAGCCAGAACAACCGATTGGAAATTTTTATATTTTGCATGGTATGGGGGAGCATGGTGACCGCTATCATAGATTTGCTGAACTGCTTTGCAGAGAGGGCTACCAAGTCGTTGTACACGACCATCGAGGGCACGGGAAAACCGCTGAAGCTTCGGGGAAATTTGGCTATTTTTGCGATGAAGACGGCTTTGAACGGGTCGTACAAGACGTTTATGAAATCATGAATGAAACGATGTTCAAAGAGCTTGATTGCATTTTATTTGGCCACAGCATGGGTTCATTTATCGCCAGAAGGTTCATCCAGCTCCATTCGAGCTTAATTCATCAATGTATTTTATGCGGTACTGGTTCTACAACGGCACAGCATTATATTGGGAATATATTGGCGAAAACATTAGCCCGTTCCCAAGGGAAAGATGTGGAAAGTTCGTTCATGAATGAATTAACTTTCTCAAGTTTTAATAAGCCATTTGAAAATGCAAAAACGCCTTTTGATTGGCTAAGTAGCGATGAAAAAGAAGTTGAAAGTTATTTGGAAGATCCTTATTGCGGATTTGTCCCGACTCATCGGTTTTTAGCGGATTTTACGGATGGGTTAATGCTGATTAATCGAAAAGAAGAAAATAAAAAAATCCGGAGAGACTTGCCGGTATTATTGATAAGCGGTAGCGATGACCCAGTTGGAAACTGCGGGAAAGGGGTCTTTAAAGTGGCCGATCAATTAACAAAAGCAGGTCTTGAACATGTGGCGGTCTTTCTATTTGAAGGCATGCGACACGAAATTTTAAATGAAAAAAACAATGAACAAGTATATGATGTGATATTACGGTGGCTACGAAATGGAAATAGATAAACAATTTGAAGTAGTAGCAATCGTCGGCCCAACTGCATCGGGGAAAACTGCATTAAGCATACGTCTAGCTTAAGATTTTAATGGCGAAATTATAAATGGGGATTCGATGCAAATTTACAAAGGACTCGATATTGGGACGGCAAAAATTACGGAAGAAGAAATGGAGGGGATTCCTCACCATTTATTAAGTTTTAAAGAACCGACAGAAAGCTTCTCAGTAGCGGAGTTTCAGCGATTAGTACGAGAAAAAATTCGGGAAATTCAAAGC
>JAAYHP010000638.1 GCA_012735355.1 Lysinibacillus sp.
TCGGGCTGTTCCCGTTGGAGTCGCCCCGTCACTCCAATCAATTTTCGTTGCATATCATTTTTTTACTATGCTTCTTCACTGATTCTTAATTAAATTAGCTATATGTCCCAACCTCATACTTTTTTATTGGCTCGGATTTTGGTTTTGTCTTTTTACTTCCTGTATATCAGTTCCAGTTATTGTTTTTTTCTTTTGTTGCCCGGCCATTCCTTGACCTTGACTAGCAAAGCCACTTTCTTGTGCTATTTCTTCCCTCACCTTTTGTATGTCAGTTCCAGAAGCTGTTTTCCCTGCTTGATTAGCTTGTGAAAATCCTTGGCTTCCTTGAGCAGCAAAGCCACCTTCTTGCGCTATTTCTTCCCTTACTTTCTGAGGGTTTGTTCCGAAAGAACCGGAACTACCTTGCGCATTTTGCCTTTTTACTTCTTCAATGTCAGTTCCTGTTTGTGTAAATCGTTTTCCACTGTTCGCCATTTTGACACCTCCAAAATTGTTATGACTTTATGATGTTAAATTCACCGTTTATTATTCATCCATTGATAATTCATTTTTTTCCAACATAAAAAAAGCCGTCTTTTAAAAGACAGCTTATAAGAAATTAATTTTTTCCAATGATTACTTTCCACTGTTCTGGGCCTTTTTCAACATACTCCCACGAAAATTGTCCTTCTCGTTCAAATAAAAATTGATAATATAATGGAATTGGATCATGATCATTTGTTAACTCCATATATTCCCCACAGTTTAATCCTTCAAATTCTTGAAAGATTTTCTTATGACGAATTTTCGATTCATAGTCAGGTGCATTTATTTTAACGGTAACATTTTCCATTGTTTCCCCTCCATAATTGATTTCGATTTGTACAATATAACTATAACTTCGAAAAACAATCGGTGTTGTGAGTTGTAGCACAACTTCTCTTTTTTTCTTATACTTTTTCCACATCAAAATTTAGCAACTATGGTAAAGTAATATATAGAATACATATTTAAGGTGTTGAACGAGTTTATGAATAATCAATCCGTACAAGCCCTTCTTCAGCAATTTTCTTTATTTAAAGATCTTTCTAATCAAGAAATGGTCCCTATCGTGAACTTAGCGAAATATCGTCAATATCGAGAAGGCTCCCATATTTTTATGCAAGATGAGCCTTTGGAGAATGTTTACTTTATTCAAGAAGGAACGATTAAAATATATCGAACAGATTTACATGGAAAAGAACAAATTATAAATATTCTCGTTTCAGGACAAATGTTTCCCCATCAAGGGTTTTTTAGAAATGGAAACTATCCAGCCCATGCACAAGTTTTGGAAGATGCTAAGTTAATTTACATACCAATCCATTTGTTTGAAGATTTTTTAACAAAAAATCCTCAAGTTTGTATAAAAATTTTTCGTATTTTAGGGGATAAAATTGTTGATTTACAAAATCGATTAGAAGAGCAAATTTTGCACAATACGTACGAACAAATTGTTTCACTCTTAATTCGATTAGCCAATAGTCACGGTAAAGAAATCGAAAAAAATGTATTTATTGTTAAGAATCATTTTACAAATCGAGATTTGGCAAATATGATTGGCTCCAGTCGGGAAACGGTAAATCGTACTTTAAATCAATTGAAGAAAAATAAGCTTTTACGCGTGGACGCAGCAGGGCACTTTATTATCAACATAGAAGATTTAAAAGGAGAAATTTTGTAGAAGCATCTCATTATTAAGGGATGATTTTCATTTGTTCAAAGGTATTTTCCATCTCCTTATTTCATAGAATGGTGCATGTCCAATTCGCGGGGGTATGCACATGTACTATATCCAAAAAGGACTAGCCATCATCTTTGGAAGCATATTACTTTCCATTGGCATTAATTTATTTTTGGCACCTAACGAAATTTTAGATGGTGGCATTATCGGTTTATCCTTGATATTACACTACCTATTCAACTTAAAAATCGGATTGACAATCATCCTATTAAGCATACCTATATTTATGATTGCTTGGTTTAAGTACCGTCATTATTTTTACAATAGCCTCCATGGATTACTCGTTTCCTCCGTTACTATCGATATTTTAAAGCCATTAAGATTTCTAATAAACATCGAAGCAATTTTTAGTGCAATTATTGGTGGGTTTTTTGTCGGTTTAGGTATCGGTATTATGCTTAAATTTCAAACAAGTACAGGTGGAACTGATTTATTAGCTCAATTTATTAGCGATCAAACAAAAATTAACGTAGGCATTATTATTTTATTAATTGACTCTTTCGTTGTAATACTTGGTGGTCTTTTACTTTCTCCAAGCACTTTATTGCTATCTATCATCACTATTTTATGTGTAGGGCTTGCAACTAGTACAATAACTCGTCATATAATACGGCACCCCGCGAGCTAATTTAACTAATCTTCATCTTCTATCTTATTGTAAAAGTAGAATGGCCTAAAAAAATATCCTAGAGCAATCTCTAGGACATTCAATACATTTTATTTTATTTCCTTTATTTCTTTCAGGCTCCGTTTCTTTAAAAAAGACGGCTTTGTCTCAGCTAACAAAATGGCCGTTAAAATGAGAATAGCACCGATAATCATTCTTCCCGTTAATAATTCGCTTAAGATGATGACGGAGAACACCATTCCCCAAAAAGCTTCTGTCGATAAAATAATGGCTGTCTTTGTTTCGGTCGTAAACTTTTGTGCCATCGTTTGGAGGCAATAAGCAAGAGTTGTTGAAAACACCCCTAAATACAATGTAGAAAGGACTCCTTCCCATTGTAAAGAGAAATTTAACTCCCCTCTGGCAAACACAAAAATCCAGGCAAAGATAGCTGCTGCTCCCATTTGTACAACGGTTAGCAAAATTGGATCTTCATCTTTTACATACTTCGCTGTGTAATAAATTTGAAAAGCAAATCCAAAAGCACATCCAAGGGTTAATAAATCTCCTAAATTAATTTCTGCCGCTGTTAATTGTAGCGATAAAAAGGCGATACCAATGACAGCTAAAAATGCCCCTGTTAATTCAAACTTATCAATTTTTCTTTTGTCGATAAAAAAGGCAATAAATGGTACAATTACAACATTGATAGCCGTAATAAAAGCATTCTTTGAGGGCGTTGTATATTGCAATCCAACCGTTTGGAGTAAGAAAGCAAAATATAAAAGAAAACCTAAAATGAATCCTCTTTGAAGGGTTGACTTTTTAATTTGCTTTAATCTCTTTGAAAATATGATACTTAAAATAAGTACACCAATAGAAAAACGAACAGCTAATATTTGATACGGAGTTAAATAGTCCAAAGAAATGGCACTAAATACGAAACCACTCCCCCAAATGATTGCTGTCGTAAATAACATAATTTCACCAATATATTTTCGCATCGCTTCCTCCGAGAAGTATTACTAATGATTTTTAACATCTATTTTAACATGTCCATACAGTAATTTTAAAAAATATTAACAAATTATGAACAGTCCGTGACAATTAAAAATTTTTCCATTTATTTGATTAATTAATATGATAAAATTAATTATATTAAAATATTGCATTTCATGTCAAAATTTCCCTATCAAGTTACCCTTAGAAAGGATGTCACCTTTTGATACAATCAATCCTCTCTAATCTGGCAATTATTTTATTGATGCATTTAACAATGACCGTCGTCATGGATTTTGAAAAAAGTTTAAAACCCATATATATAAAAATAATTACTGTCCTACTAAACTCCGGATCAGTAATTGCTATGTTTTATTTGCCAATTTATTTAAATGATAACTTTTTTGTTGATATGCGATTAATACCCCTTACCTTTTTAGCATTTATTCAAGGTTGGAAAGTTGCCATTCCATCGTTATTAATTGCTTCTACATGGAGGTTTTTCATGGGGGGAAATGGCATGGTACCAGGCATCATCTTTGGAATGGTATTACCAACACTAATTGCCCTTGCATTCCATCCCCGTTCAAAATTACAAAGACACTATATAGAAAAAATTTTCGTAATCTTTTTATGCTGGTTCGTTTGTGATTTTCCAATTATTTTTATTGTGCCTAATGGATTGGAAATTTTCCAAGAAACGGCCTTTGTGCGCGCTTCGTCCATCGTTGTTACCGCAATTATACTCTATACATATATCATGCAAGATAGACAACGCCGCGTATTAAATAGGCATTTAGAAAAAATGGCCGATGAAGATCCACTGACGAAACTAGTGAACAAAAGAAAGTTTTACGAATTGCTAGAAGAGAAAACTTCAACATTGAAACCGAAGCATTTTATCGCAATGATTGATATTGACCACTTTAAAAAAGTAAACGATACTTACGGTCACTTATTTGGGGATAAAATTTTGGTGGAAGTTGCTGACATATTAAAGAAATACGAATGTAAAAATTTAATAGTTGGTCGTTTTGGTGGAGAAGAGTTTATAATTTATATCGGTGAATCAAATTTAAATACCGCTAGAAATATACTAGAAGAAATGCGAAAAGATATTAAAAATACCACTTTTACTTTTAAAGATGATGTCGCTGTAAACATTACTGTGTCCATTGGATTATCCGAGTTAGAAGCGAATGATAATTTAATTCAAACGATTTATTATGCTGACCAAAACTTATACAAAGCGAAAAGAAGCGGGCGAGATTGCTTAGTATGTCCCTCTTAATAGTCTTAATAGTACATGAGGTTGGGACATATAGCTAATTTAATTAAGAATCAGTGAAGAAGCATAGTAAAAAAATGATATGCAACGAAAATTGATTGGAGTGACGGGGCGACTCCAACGGGAACAGCCCGA
>JAAYHP010000639.1 GCA_012735355.1 Lysinibacillus sp.
CCCGTGGAAAGCGTCCCCGGAACGGAAATCAATTTTCAGTTTAATATCAAAAACTCATCATTTTCTTTTAAGAGAAAATGATGAGTTTTTACTTTTGTCCAAACCTCTTTGATTACTTTTGATACTGATATAACAATTCATCCGTATCAAGATTGACGGATACATATAAATCATGGTTATTAAAAAACCATTCATCATCTTTTTCGATGTAAAAATGAATGCCATCAATCACTGTTTCGACGCCGATATCATGGGGCTCTTCACGATTCATTCCAAGGGAGAAAGCTTCATGAAATGGGGATGAACCTCCATATCTAGCAAAAAACCGAATATAATCTCCTTCTTCAACTTCCATTTCATTTTTAAACCAAGATAAGGCTTCCTCTGAAATTATGATTTTCATTCCCCTTATTCCTTTCAAAAATCATTTTAACCATTTTACTTTCGGTTCTGTACCTTCTTTAATGCGTTTAATGTTAGCACGATGTCGATAAAATATGAAGCTTGCTAAAATGATGACTAATATTAGTAAAGCAATATCACCGGTTAAGAACCAGTTTACTATGCTATATATGACTGCCACTACCGAAACAACCATTGATGATAGACTGACGATCTTCGTAATTTTTAATGATATAAAAGACCCGATTACTAATAAAACAAATAATGGCCAGGAGTATCCGAGTAATACACCGCCAGAAGTGGCCACAGCTTTTCCACCACGGAACCCTGCAAAAATCGGGAACATATGTCCTAACGTAGCGATTGCACCTAAAATTAATGGATGGATTGTAGTATCAGCGAAAAATGGGATAACTGGTAAAAGGGTTGCAACGGTACCTTTTAATATATCCATTGCTGTCACAACAAACCCTGCTTTTTTTCCTAACGTGCGGAACGTATTTGTCGCACCTAAATTTCCGCTCCCGTGTTCTCTAATGTCGGTTTTATAAAAGATTTTACCAATCCATAGACCAGATGGAATCGAACCGATCAAATAGGCACAAATTATTGCTATGAGATTAATCATATCTAGATTCCTTTCAAATTGATAGTTGCTACTAATAATAGCGATAATCATTTTACACCTTTTTTTTCATATAAGAAAGTGTAAATCGATATAAAACATTGAAAGTACCTATACAAAACATAAATTCAATTTTATTATAAAATGACGAGGCTAAAGAAGGGAATAGTGTATACAATCGTGAATTAAAAATAGTACATATTAAATATTACAAACAACTGTATTGTTCAAGTGCAATTGTAACATGTATTTTGTTTCAAAGAAATTATTTGATAAAATGAAAAAGATATTCTATTTGTACTACATATTGACAGGTTTTTATTAACCAAAGTACGATTAGATATAGAACGGATGTTTGTATTTGGAGGGATTGAATTTGGCAATAAATCAGCCAGGTGTCGCTTACAATGACGATGCCATTCAAGTTTTAGAAGGATTAGATGCTGTACGGAAACGTCCAGGAATGTATATTGGCTCCACAGACAGCCGAGGCCTTCATCACCTAGTTTTTGAAATAGTCGACAATGCGGTGGATGAAGCACTCGCTGGATTTGGTTCACATATCATCGTTAAAATCCATAAAGATCATTCCATTAGTGTTCGAGATTTTGGTCGTGGAATGCCAACAGGAATGCATAAGCTTGGCAAACCTACACCTGAAGTAATCTTTACAATTCTCCATGCGGGAGGTAAATTTGGTCAAGGCGGATATAAAACGAGTGGCGGACTTCACGGAGTCGGTTCTTCTGTTGTGAATGCGCTTTCTAAATTTCTAGAAGTGACAATTTATCGTGACGGACAAATTCACCGTCAACGATTTGAAGATGGAGGAAAACCCGTAACAACCCTTGAAGTGATTGGAAAGACAAAGGAA
>JAAYHP010000070.1 GCA_012735355.1 Lysinibacillus sp.
GCCTAATAACTGTAAATTTTTGGTTCAATAACTTTATGACATTGGGCTCGAGTCGGGCCCGTGGAAAGCGTCCCCGGAACGAAAATCAATTTTCAGTTTAATATCAAAAACTCATCATTTTCTTTTAAGAGAAAATGATGAGTTTTTACTTTTGTCCAAACCTCATTTTTCATTCTATTGAAGCTGTTTTGTCCCAGCCTCTATTTTTATTCTTCCTCTTTATCTTCTTTTGTACCGAAAATCGTGACAATTTCATCGGATTTTTTACGTTCTTTTCCTTTTGGCAACTCATCAAAATAACCAAATTGCACCATTCCAACAATCCGTTCACCTGGTTTTACCCCGAGAGCTTCACGGAAATTCGGTGCATCTAAAAATACCGGCGTTTTCCAGCAAGAACCAATACCGTAATCCCAAGCAAGAAGCATCATATTTTGGATGAATGCAGAAGCTGCGCCAAAGTCTTCTAAACGTTCTTTTTGACGAGGGTCTTCAGGTACAATAACAAACACATACCCTCCAGCAGTTGTAAACTTTTGCATTCTTTTTTCTACTTCTTCTTCAGGCAATGTCTTCCATTCAGGAATCGTTGTGTCTCGAAGTAAATCATATAATTGAAACAATTCCTTTCCGCAAGCAACAACAAGTCTCCAAGGCTCACGATTTTGATGATTTGGGGCCCATACAGCATCATCTATAATCTTTAACAGGTCTGCCCTATCCACTGGCTGTCCGTTAAATTTTTTAATGGACCTTCTTCCAATTATGGCTTCTCTCACCGTTAACGATTGTTCATTCATAAAACATACTCTCCTTAAAATAGGTTGAACAATTTACTTTTATCTCCAATTAACCTTAACATAAAATTTATAGAAATTAAATAACGACACATTTCCTGATTTATTTAATATTAACAAATAATCAATTTTAAAGTGAACATTGTTATAATCAGTAGAAAACATCATCGATTTTAAAAAAATAATACTGTATATTGGGCGTATAAGCATAGGAATTTGAATAATCGTAATGGCGATCTGCACTTGGACCTGTATGGGCATGAACATATGGAACTCCATCAAACATACTCGTTACAATCGTACTATGATCGATTCTCCCATCCCCTTGAAAATCATAAAAAATTACATCGCCAGGTTCCAATTCCGACGGAGAAAATACTCGCTTTGCAGTTAAACCAGACTTAGCGTTCTCTAAATACCATCGTAAACTATGGGCAACAGACCAACTATAACTCCAAGTTTCCCTTGGATAGTGAAATTCTCTTGCTCCCACTCTCCATCCGTCGGTAATCCACCAACCCTTTCCTCGGTTTGGATAGCCAGACATCGGTGCTCCCCCTGCTCGTAAAGCTTGTGAAACAAAATTGGTACAATCAACGGTGAACACTGGATAATTTGGGTTAAAAGAATCCCACCAAACACGTGCATAATCAACAGCCGCCTGACGATTATAATAAATCGCTATTATTAGCCCTCCTTTTGGAATATCTTATGAATTTGTTGATAAAATTTGAACTTGTCAAGACTGTGTGTTCTTTTCAAGCAAAAGACCATCAACTTTTGATACAATAAATAAAGTGAAAAAATTGTTTACTTATCCAGTATGAGGGAAGAAATTAACTGATACATCATATGATACTTCTTGTGAATAGTTATTTTAATCGAGAGGATGTTGGCATTGGTGCAGCACGCTGAGAGAGAAATTATTGAATGGACTCGTTTATGTGACAATAAAGGGAATTTAAATCCAGAGGCGATTGGTTTCGCCCGAAAACCAATTATTGAATGTAATTTATCTGGTCATTTTATGCGCAAAAAGAAATGGAATTATTGGTGTTGTTACGGCGAAGACATTTTGTTTTCAGTGACGATTTGTCACTTCGATTATGCCGTTTCGTGTTTCATTTACTTTTTAGAATATGAAACCCATCGCTTTTTCGAAAAGACCGTCACGATTCCATTAGGTGTTGTAAGAAAATTAAAAATGCCAACCCGTGTGCTTGAACCAATCCGTTTCTCTAACAGTGAAATCAATGTAAATATATCCTATTTACAAAATCAAACGCTACTTGCTGTTAGTTGCGATAATTTTGATAATGAACCTCTCAATGTTAATTTGAAAATTTTACATCCTGCCCATGATGAAACATTAAATGTTGTTGTTCCTTGGAATCGAAGAACGTTCCAATTTACCGCAAAACACCATATTTTACCAACAAAAGGTTTTGTGAAGATCGGAAATAAACGGTATGAATTTTTCGAAGAGGAATGCTTTAGTGTTCTAGACTTTGGCCGAGGTGTTTGGCCACGGGAAGTGACATGGAATTGGGCAAATGCCTCACAACGCCAGCGCAATAGAAGAATCGGTTTAAATTTTGGCGGCCAATGGACTGATGGTACGGGAATGACGGAAAATGCGGTATTCGTAGATGGAAAAATGACAAAGATACATGAAGATGTCATTTTTGAATACGATCGATCCAATTTCAAAAAGCCATGGTATATTACAACGAAATTTACCGATACAGTCATGCTTTCCTTTCATCCATTTTTCGAAAGGGTTGCAACAACTGATGTCAAATTCGTTCAATCAGAAGTTCACCAGCTCGTCGGTTATTATAATGGAAAAATAAAATTAGAAGATGGAAGTACCCTTCTTATTCAGCAAATGCTCGGTTGCATAGAAGAACATGTAGCAAAATGGTAAAGTGAATTGATGTTAATAGCAATATTTATTGGATAGTCGACCTCTCCTTCAACTATTTATAAAATCAAACGAAAAAAAGAGGTTGGGACAAAAGTAAAAACTCATCATTTTCTCTTAAAAGAAAATGATGAGTTTTTGATATTAA
>JAAYHP010000071.1 GCA_012735355.1 Lysinibacillus sp.
CTGCGGGGTCTCGAGTTTCGGGCTGTTCCCGTTGGAGTCGCCCCGTCACTCCAATCAATTTTCGTTGCATATCATTTTTTTACTATGCTTCTTCACTGATTCTTAATTAAATTAGCTATATGTCCCTACCTCTCTTCATTTCAAATTACGAAAGTTTCTCCACTAATTGTAAAAACTCCGTCAAAGAAGTTACTTCATATGTTGGTGTAATGTCAGGATTTCGAGGGTTATTTTCTCGGTTAATCCAAACGTTTCGCATATCTACTCGGGATGACCCTAAAATATCTGTATTTAAATTGTCCCCTACCATTATTCCTTCATCAGCAGTAATACCTGCTTTTTCCATCATATATTCAAATAAAGATGCATCCGGTTTTCCTTTACCGAAATCCCCTGAAATGATGACATGGTCAAAATAAGGACGTATTTCCGGAGTAATTTCTAGTTTTAAGTTTTGCAAGCTTGGCGCACCGTTCGTTAAAAGGACGAGTTGGTACTTCCCTTTTAATGCATCTAGCACATCATACGTATCTTCATATACAAATGGCGATTTTTTTCGTTCTTCCACGAAGCGTTCGCCCAACTCTGCACCCAATGCTTCATCGTCAATCCCTAAAGCTTTTAGCCCACGCGTCCATGCATCTTTGCGATAAGTTGGTACAATTTCTTTCATCTTTTGGAAAGATTCAGTTGGATCATCGAAGGTTCCCCACAAGCCTTCAAAAGGATTAATTCCAATTAATACAGTGTAATCATAAGTTTCATAGGATTCATACAGCTTTCTAGCTTCTTTTCGCACCGCTTCTTCTAATTTTTCAGGATCTACATCCACTTTTGTTGCTGCGTAGTTGCAAGTTTTCTCAAATGCCGTTTTAATGCTTTTTTTATCCCATAATAACGTGTCATCTAAATCGAATATGATCGTATTAATTGCCATAACCAATCTCCCACTATTTATTATATTAAATACTATTCTAGCATATATTTGGAATTCAGGTAGCAGTACTTTCAAAGGATTATAATAAACTTGCTAACCCAATGGATATCAATATAAAAGGTGGTAGCCACAAAAGCTTTTGTAACAATCGTTTTTGCGATAAAATATAGCCTAATTTCTTGCCGATAGTTATGCCAAGACCGCTCATAAAGGCAACAAATAATGCACATAAAATGGGTGGATATCCAAGCATAGCTGCACCTAGCCCTACACTTAAAGCATCCAACGATAGGGCCAATCCAAGAAGAAAGGCTTCATTTTTTGAAATTACTCCTGAATGATCCAAATCTGCTTCTTCCGGTTTTTTTAAAATCGTAATGATAATGCCCAATTTTCTTAAGTGTATTTTCCACTGTTTTTCTTCCGGTTGATATGGTTTACTAGGCTTTTTCATTGACGTTCCCTTCTTTTTAGAACGAACAACATTGATTAAATTGAACAATCCAATGAAAATTAAAATCAGCCCACCGATGATTTTGGCAACTTCAGGAGTAAACAAAGAACTTAATAGATTTCCCGCCATCATTGATATAAATACTATAACTCCTGAACAAATCATGATAATCCATATCGCTGAAAATGGAACATGAATGCGACTTAATCCGTAAGAAACCCCTAGTCCAAAACTATCCAAACTTACCGCAACCGTTAATAACAATAAGCTTAAGAAAAACAATGAGCAGTTCATCCTCTATTTTCTATTAAGCTTATTGTATGAAGGTTTATAAGAGATGTGAGAGAACTATTGCTTCAATTGCACATTATACAAATCATGTAACATAGCAATCTTTTTCTGAGTAGCCTCTTCAAAGGATAAAATATATTGTGCAGGATCTTTTGGATTAAAATATTGAGTAATTTTCCCCGTTTCTGGATTAACAAATTTCGAAGATGCACCGCAGCCAATCCCTAAAATGGTTTGTACTTCTTCCATAATTAAAATATTGTAGATGCTTTCCTCACCAGGTTTACTGTAACCGACATTTTCTAAATTCCCTAAAATATTTTTTTGGCGATATAAATAGTAAGGATAATAGCCATTGTTGCGAGTCCAATTTTCGGCTAACTGCATCATTTGCATAACCGTTTGACGATCTGCCACTTTATACTTTTCTTTATTTTGGGTCATTTCCGAAGCTCGTTTAAATGATAATGTATGCACTGTTAATGACTCTGGTTGAAGTTTTTCCGTTTCATTTAAAGAATGCTCGAGTTCAGACACTCCTTCATTTGGCAAACCAATAATTAAATCCATGTTAATATTGTACATTCCTGCCTTGCGAGCAAGCCAAAATTTATCAATTGTTTCTTGAACAGTATGATGGCGACCAATCGCTTTTAACGTTTCATCCATATAGCTTTGCGGGTTTACAGAAATACGATCAATTCCCCATTTTTTGAGTACTTCTAACTTTTCCGGTGTAATTGTATCTGGGCGACCTGCTTCCACCGTAATCTCCCTAATGTTTTCTACGTCCGGGAACGATTCCACCATCGTTTTGTAAAGGGCATCCATTTCCTCTGCTTCAATCGACGTTGGCGTTCCACCACCCCAATAAATGGAAGTAACTTTAATATCGTTTTCCTTTAACCATTTACCGATTTCCCTCATCTCGATATGTAAACCATCAAGGAAAGAAGCGACTGTCCCCTTTTTGCGATTGTGGCCAATGGCGTAAGCTGGAAATGTACAATAGGCGCATTTCGTTGGACAGAAAGGGACACCAATATAAATCGAAATTTCTTTTCCGATGTCATCTAAATCAGGAATGGCTACTAATTGGCGTTCCACAATGGATTCCATTAAAGCAATTTTTTCATCAGAAATTCGGAAATCCCGCTTCAACACTTCAGCGATTTTCTCTCGCCCTAGCCCTTGTTTTCTTAATTTGTGATAAAGTTTCGTTGGACGAACACCTGTTAAAATTCCCCATTGTTGCTTCATGCCCGTATATTGCTCCAACACGTCTAAAAGCACGTGGGACAGCGCCCGCTTCATGCGAATGTTTTGTTCCCGCACTACTCCTTCTGTTTCATAATGAATTGTATATTCGCTCTTATACACCTTGTCATCCACTTCTAATTGACATGCAGTTGTATACGTATTGTTTTCTTTTTTATATTGAAAATGAACAGAGAGATCTGGATCTTCCACTGTTTCATATAGTTTACTATCTTCAAAAAACAAGTTGGCAATATGCGTTAATACTTGTACCCAATCTTCTTTAAAACGTTCATGGACTTGTATTTTTTTCATAATTACTCTCTTCCTTTAATGTAATTCAATAAATATCACTTTATTTTAACAACGAAAGACTGGATTGACTATTAAATTGATATAAAAAAGCCACACAATTTGTGC
>JAAYHP010000001.1 GCA_012735355.1 Lysinibacillus sp.
TCCGAGTCCTCATCTCCTGCGATGCTTGATATATCATGAGGATCTTGCCCATTCATCATATATGGCTTAGATAAACTTTCTTCCGTTACAATCTGAGGTAAAGCCGACCAAATTAAAATACTTAAAATCATAAAAAACGCAATCGAAATTACAGCAGGTTTAAGAGAAAATCTCCTCTTCTTATGCTTGATGCGAGCACGAATCAACGACTTTTCCTTTTCGGTCAACTCCATTGCAGGAATCGATTTTTCCAGTTCATCTTTCAAACTCATAGTCCACCATCCCTTCTTCCATCGACATTTTTGCAAGTTTTCTTCCTCTTGCTAGTCTCGTTTTCACCGTGTTTTCGGAACAATATAAAACTTGTGCAATTTCAGCAACCGACAATTCCACATAGTAATAAAGCCAAATCACTTCCCGGTATTTCACCGGAAGCTGATTCACGAGCTGCGCAAGGCTTTCTTGCTCTTCTTTTTGAATATAATCCCTTTCGATTGAGTTTTGACTTGTCCACGATTTCAACTTCTCAGTAAATTCTATTTTTCGATAATGCCAGCTGTTTAAATAGTTATGGCATTCGTTCACAGCGATGCGATATAAATAAGTTTTAATGGAGGAACGTCCTTCGAAGCGGTCTAAGCTTTTATAAAATTTGATAAAGACTTCTTGAACGATATCTTCCGTTTTCTGAATATCTTTGATGTATGTATAAATCAGTCGCTTTAAATAATCGCCATGCTCATCCATCACTTGATTCAGCAGGTGCTCTTTCTCTGTAATAAGCAAACAATAACCTCCTTTCATATCGTTAGACAAAGCTGGAAGTCTTTAAGTTTCATTTCGATAAATAAAAATCCCCTAAGCAAAAACATGCTCAGGGGGTTTTCGAGGCTTATTCACCTTTTTGTTTAATGTTTGGTAATGGTTGCGTGTTATAAATTCTTGAATGAGGAGGAACAGATTGAGTGAGCCAAATGTTTCCTCCGATAACGGAATCGTGTCCAATTACTGTATCTCCACCGAGAATTGTCGCACCCGCGTAAATTACTACATTATCGCCAATGTCCGGATGGCGTTTAATTCCTTTAATTGGGTTGCCGTTTTCATCTAATGGGAAGCTTTTCGCACCAATCGTTACACCTTGGTAAATCTTCACGTTTTTACCGATTGTGCTCGTCTCACCAATTACCACACCTGTACCATGGTCGATGAAGAAGTATTCACCAATTTTCGCACCAGGATGAATATCGATGCCTGTTAAGCTGTGGGCATATTCCGACATAATTCTTGGGATAATCGGAACACCTGAATTATATAATTCGTGGGCGATTCTATGTATTGTAATCGCCGTAATGGAAGGATAACTAAATAAAATTTCTTCGATTGATAAAGCAGCCGGGTCACCGTTATAAGCAGCTTGAATATCTGTTTGTAATATTTCACGGATTTCTGGCAATTTGTTGATTAATTCCATCACGATTTCTTCCGCTTTTGCTTCTGTATTTTCTTCACCGCTACTAACTAAGACTTTAGCAATTAAATCTTTTAAATCTAATGCGGTTGTGCGTAAAATATTTCCTACATTTGTGTTAATGCGTTTTTCATCGTGATAAGTTTCGCAAAAACATGGGAATAAAACCTTTCGGAAATTTTTTAAAATCGTATATACTTTTTCTTGACCTTCAAATCCAATTGACTGATCAATAGAAAAGTGATTTTTGTGTACATCAATTAATGAATTAGCAATTGTCGGAACACCTGAATTCAGCCAGTCCTCTAATTTCATTTTTTACACCACCTAAATTTTTATTATTTTAAGTAATCTGAGAAGTCAACTATCTGATATATGCTTTATCTATTTTTATGACTTATTGCTATCATATAAAACTTTTATATTATGAATCAACTATCTTTCTTATTAAATGCATTATATAGCTAAATTTTTCAAAAGCAAAAAATCTGCTCTTTTTCGTAAGAAAGAGCAGATTTTTATATACTATCGTATAGTTTTCAATGCCTTTGACCATTTAATGAGCTGGTCGAGCATTTCGTTAACCGTTGCTGTATGCATGTCAGCTGGTTTGAATTCCGTCATATTTACGAAGTCTGTAAATAGCGATAGCGCTGGATGGGTGCGAACATCAGCAACTGCCAGTTCTCCGAGTATGCCTCTTAAGTGTTCTGCAGCACGCGCCCCTCCGACAGAACCGTAGCTAACGATTCCTGCTGCTTTGTTATTCCATGCTTCTCGAGCCATGTCTAGGGCGTATTTCTAA
>JAAYHP010000072.1 GCA_012735355.1 Lysinibacillus sp.
AAGAATACGAAGAAAAGACTGCTGGATTTTGGATTCGCTTTTGGGCATTTATTGCTGATAGTCTCATCGTAAGCGCGATTATAGGAATTTTAGTAAATCCTATTTTCTATTTAATGGACTGGGATTTATCAGGCGCTAATTGGTATGCACCGATAACGATTATATCTGGCATTTTCTATTATGCTTATTTCGTGATTACGACAAAATATTTCCAACAATCGGTTGGGAAAATGATTTTCGGCTTAAAAGTAAAACCGATTCATGGAGAAAAGTTAACTTGGAGCACTGTACTATTTAGAGAAATTGTATCTCGCTTCATTAACAATACAATAATGCAGTTGTATGTAATTGTTGCATTTACGCCGAAAAATATGGGTATACAAGATTATTTTGCAGATACAATCGTAGTTCAAGAAAAAGTGTATGTAAAAAATGAAAAGAAGATCGTTAAAGTAAAAGAAAAACAAATTGAGGTGAATGATTCCATTCATCCAACGGCTTAAATTAAAACCATTCAGTGTCGAAAAACATCTATTTTTGGATGAAAAGATGCTGAATGGTTTTTTCTCTTTTTTGTAAGTTAAGTTATTTGCATACAAAGAAACAGGTTTAGTAAGATAAATGTGTAGAAGAAAAGGAGGAATGTTCAAATGGCTCAAATTACGTTTAAAAATAACCCGGTGACATTATTGGGAAATGAAGTAAAAGTTGGTGATAAGGCACCGGATTTCACAGTATTGGCTAATGATTTATCGCCTGTTACGTTAAAAGATTCAGAAGGAAAAGTTCGCTTAATTGCATCAGTTCCATCCCTAGATACAGGAGTATGTGATGCGGAAACTCGCCGTTTTAACGAAGAAGCAGCTAGTTTAGGCGACAATGTAGTTGTTTACACTGTTTCTGTTGATTTACCTTTTGCGCAAAAACGCTGGTGTGGTGCAGCAGGAATTGATCGAGTAATCACAGTTTCTGACCATAAAGATCTTTCTTTCGGTAAAGCATATGGAGTCGCTATTGAGGAACTTAGACTCCTTGCTCGTGCAGTATTTGTTATCGATGCAGAGGGAATTGTAAGATATGTAGAATATGTTCCTGAATCAACAAATCATCCGAATTATGAAGCAGCTATTGCAGCTGTAAAGGAATTAACGAAATAAATTAGTACATTTGAAGAAAATACAATATAATAAGTATAGCTTTTGAAAAGTGAAAATATCATCCGACTTTGTTTGGATGATTTTTTCACTTTTTGGACATCCTTGTTGTTGAAAGGGAGAACAAAATGGAAAAGTTTGAACAACTATTTAACTTTATTAATAAACAGGCAGAGGAATATGAAAAATCCCAATCTACTTATTTGGAAGGTGTATTAGATACACTTTCGGGCATCATCGACGGAGAATATGTGTTGCCGGTTAAAGAAGCGACTAAAGAAGAAATGCGTAAAGCGATACAGCTCGCTATTTTAAAAGGAATGAGGAAATCTTCCCAGCCCAATCATCAAATGACACCCGATTCTCTTGGTTTGTTAATTGCTTATTTCGTGGAACAGTTTTTCGAAGAGCCATTGAAACAAGGAATCACCGTGCTAGACCCAGCATTAGGAACAGGTAATTTAATGTTCACAATTATGAATAAATTGGATGGGAAAATTCATGCAACAGGTGTGGAAGTAGATGAACTGTTGATTCGTTTAGCTGGAGAAACAGCAGAGTTAATTGAACAACCGATTCAGCTGTATCACCAAGATGCTTTACAGCCGATGTTAGTTGACCCGGTTGATGCGGTAATTTGCGATTTACCTGTAGGCTTTTATCCGAATGAAGAAGTGGCTCTTGAATATGAACTGTGTGCGAAGGAAGGAATGAGTTATACCCATCATTTACTCATTGAGCAATCGATTAATTATACAAAAGACGGGGGCATTTTAATTTTCTTAATTCCATCTACTTTATTTAAGTCAGAACAAGCGCCAGATTTACATAAGTATTTGAAAAAACATGCTTGGATTCAAGCGGTCATTCAGTTACCAGAAAATATGTTTAAATCGAAAGTCCATGAAAAACGTATTTTTATCGTACAGAAGAAAAGCGATGAATTGAGACCTCCGAAAGAAGTGTTGTTGGCAAAAGTGCCGAATATGTCTAATAAAGAAGCGATGCTACTATTCTTTGAGAAAATAAAAATTTGGAAAGAAAACAATTTGTAAAATAAAAAGAGGTTGGGACATATAGCTAATTTAATTAAGAATCAGTGAAGAAGCATAGTAAAAAAATGATATGCAACGAAAATTGATTTGAGTGACGGGGCGACTCCAACGGGAACAGCCCGAAACTCGAGACCCCGCAGGAGCGAGGAACGAGCTCCGAGGAGGCTCGAGTCGGGCCCGTGGAAAGCGTCCCCGGAACGGAAATCAATTTTCAG
>JAAYHP010000073.1 GCA_012735355.1 Lysinibacillus sp.
AGGTGGATCGCGCCGTGGAGCGCAAATGATCATGCTAGCCGACTGGCATCCAGATATTGTTGAATTTATTATTTCAAAAATGCAAAACCCGCGTATTTTGCGTTATTTGATTGAAAATACAGAAGATGAACTAATCATTCGTCATGCAAAAGAAAAGTTAAAATTCACGCCTTTGACACCGCAAGAAGAAGCAATGTATCAAGGGATTGTGAACTATAAAAACATTCCTGGTTTAGGTGGATTTAGCGAAGCCATCATTAAAGAGGCGGAAGCGAAACTTCGCGATGGTGGAACGTACAGTGTCCATAATCCTGAATTTTTAACCGGTGCCAATATTTCTGTTACCCTTACAAAAGAGTTTATGGAAGCAGTGGAAAATGACGAAGAATATCCACTCCGATTCCCAGATGTTGAGAACTATACGCCGGAAGAAATGGCGGTTTACAATGAAAAATGGCACGATATCGGCGACGTTCGAGAGTGGGAAGCGTTAGGCTACGGTGTTCGCACTTACCGAAAAATTCGCGCGAAAGAACTTTGGAAGTTGATTAACATTTGTGCGACTTATGCAGCAGAACCGGGAATTTTCTTTATCGACAATGCAAATGACATGACAAATGCTCGTGCATACGGACAAAAAGTCGTTGCGACAAACCCATGTGGAGAGCAACCGCTTGCACCATATTCCGTTTGTAACTTGGCTGCAGTAAATCTAGCCCAATTCGCATTGAAAGATGAAAAAACCGTTGACTTTGAAGCGTTAAAAGAAACGGTTCGCGTAGGGGTTCGCATGCAAGATAACGTCATTGATGCGACACCTTACTTCCTAGAAGAAAACCGCAAGCAAGCTTTAGGTGAGCGTCGTGTTGGTCTTGGTGTGATGGGCTTAGCCGATTTACTGATTTACTGTGAAAAAGAATATGGTTCTGAAGAAGGTAATGAGCTTGTTGACAAAATCTTCGAAACGATTGCAACAACAGCTTACGAAACTTCCATTGAACTAGCAAAAGAACGAGGTAGCTTCCCATTCTTAGTAGGAGAAACGGAAGAAGAAACTCGGGCGTTGCGTGAAGCGTTCATTAACACAGGATATATGAAACGCATGCCAGAACATATTCGCCAAGGAGTAATCGAAAACGGGATTCGTAACTCCCATTTATTAACGGTGGCACCAACTGGATCAACAGGTACGATGGTTGGAGTAGCAACTGGATTAGAGCCATACTTCTCCTTTACTTATTATCGTTCAGGTCGCCTAGGTAAATTTATTGAAGTGAAAGCAGAAATCGTTCAAGAATATTTGGACAAGCATCCAGAAGCAGACGAAAACAATTTACCGCATTGGTTCGTTTCGGCGATGGAATTAACTCCAGAAGCCCACGCAGATGTACAATGTATTATTCAACGTTGGGTTGATTCTTCCATCTCGAAAACGGTGAATGCTCCTAAAGGATATACAGTTGAACAAGTACAAAAAGTGTATGAACGCTTGTATAAAGGTGGAGCAAAAGGTGGTACGGTATACGTTGATGGTAGCCGTGATTCACAAGTATTAACATTGAAAGCTGAAATGTCTCTAGAAGAGCAATTATCCTTTGAAGAATTAGAAGAACAAAAAATTGAGAAGCCAGTCGTTTTAGTAGAAACGATCGCACCACTTACTCAAACGAATGTTAACATTGGTTCGGAAGTTGGCGATACATGTCCAGTTTGTCGCCAAGGTACAGTGGAAGAATTAGGTGGATGTAATACTTGTACGAGTTGCGGTGCTCAATTAAAATGCGGTTTATAATTTAAGCTAATATTTTTTGCTAAGAGGTTGGGACATATAGCTAATTTAATTAAGAATCAGTGAAGAAGCATAGTAAAAAAATGATATGCAACGAAAATTGATTGGAGTGACGGGGCGACTCCAACGGGAACAGCCCGAAAC
>JAAYHP010000074.1 GCA_012735355.1 Lysinibacillus sp.
ATTCTTTTGGATTGTTTTCAAAATATCTCGTTGCTGATTTCTCACTCATTTCATCAAATGTCGTTCCTAAGTCTAGTTCATTCCCATCCTGATCACCTAGAGTTAAATCAACCGCTCCCCCTGTAATATGGGGTGAAGTACATGTGGGATCAATACTAGGAAAGGCAACGTATTTCAATGTTTCTTGAAAAATTCCCTCACTGTTAAGTTGCATATTTTCCTTCTTAATTTTTTCAGAATAAATATCAAATAAAGATTGTTGAACCTGAAATGGACGAAACCCATCAAATATAATCAAACTATACTGACTAGGCAATATTTCTAATGCTTTCTTTAAACGATAATAAACTCCCTCACGCAAATAGATTGATTTTATACTACATGGAATGTTTTGTTCAAAGTAAATAGGCTTAATATACAACCTGTTCGGTTCAGTTTGAACTTTAACAAGTCGTTCCTTACTTTCAGCAATTTGTGGCGTACACTTTTGGGACTGGTTTTTTACAACTTCGATGGGTGCAAGTAGAAAATTTTGAATAAAAATCACCTCATGAATTACAAAACGGCACTTCGTTTTATTGAATATTCAGAAAATATATTATTTGAAATAAACTATATTATGATTTCTAAATTATTAATAGATTTAATTACCGATTTTGTAATATATAAAAAATATAATGTGTTTTTATTCCTTTTAATTATTCTATTATTTTTATGTGGTAAATATGAAAATTCATTTTGAAAAGACCATTTCTAACTAATGTTCGTACACTTTTATCTAAATATTGCAGGAACAATGATTCTAAAGTATTAAAATAGACAAGAAAACCCGACTTATTAGTCTATTTTGATAAAATATTAGTCAATCGACCAACGAGAAATTGTCCCTAATTACAAAAACAAAGCTATCCAAAAGTCAATTCGCACTGACGTATTGGATAGCCACAAGTTTCACTTTTGTCCCGGACTCCAATTATATGAATGAACGACATGTCCATTTCTTCCAGTTGTAGTAACAGCTTGTGATAATGAGTTTAAAATCGCTTCTTCTGTTGCTTCAGCAGCAGCAGCAAATAATTGATTCATCACGATATGATCTTCTCTAAGTTGGGTTCTCGATTCAGTTATCATATTAGATACATGAGGATTTTTATAAGCCGTAGTAAATCCAATCACTATATCTCCACTACCATGGGAATAATGACTTCCCGTTCTAGCGAGTCCAATCCCACAGCGCTTAATACCCCGGAGCAATTGACGGCTACTTAATGGTGCATCTGTCGCTAATACGATAATAATTGAACCATCTACCGGCTTCATTGTCGGATTTTCATGTCCTTTAGTCGTTGTATATTGCTCACTTCGAAACTCAATACTTTCTCCAAAGTTGCTTAAAACTAAACATCCTACAGTATAAGATTGATTCTCAGCGGTGACGATTCGTGATGAACAACCAATTCCCCCTTTATAACCAAAACAAATCATCCCTTTCCCTGCTCCAACTGCCCCTTCATCTACAACTTTTTCAGATGCATTTCGGATTGCTTCAATGGCATGTTTCGGTGTTACAGGCAATGAACGAATGGAATTTAAATAGCTATCATTACATTCTCCAACAACAATATTTATAGTTCCAGTCGAAATTCCGATCTCGGGATTTTGTTGTAACATATATTCTAAAGTACCATGTGTGACAGCTGGAACCCCAAAAGTGTTTGTTAACATAATCGGTGATTCGATTACGCCTAATTCATTGACTTGTACAAGACCAGTTGTTTTTCCAAATCCATTGAAAACGTAACTTGCTGCAGTGACCTTTTCTTTAAACAAATTTCCGCCATGGGGTAAAATGGCTGTGACACCTGTACATG
>JAAYHP010000075.1 GCA_012735355.1 Lysinibacillus sp.
ATATTATATGATTTTTGTCCCATTTTAGAACTAAATAATCTTCTAAATTTAATAGAATGTTGTTTACATACATAAAAAAATTCGCCTACCTTATTTGGTAAGCGAATTCCTTTATACATATAAGCTTATTCTTTTACTTCCAAAAATCGTCAAAAATAGTAATAGGCATATGACGTTTATGTTGGGATCTTAAATAAAACCCTTCAAACCTTTCGCGGGCATCTTCAGGGACTTCTTTTCCTTCTAAATAATCGTCAATCATTTCGTAACTTACCCCTAATGCTTCTTCATCAGGAAGTAATGGTCTGTCATCTTCTAAATCCGCTGTTGGAATTTTCTTATATAAATGCTCAGGGCAGCCTAAATAAGCTAATATTTGTTGACCTTGACGTTTATTTAGCCGAAAGATTGGCTCTAAATCTACTCCTCCGTCACCAAATTTCGTGTAAAAGCCAGTAATTGCTTCCGCTGCATGGTTTGTCCCAACAACGACAGAATTCGTCATTAAAGCGATGGAATATTGGACTTTCATTCGCTCCCTGGCCTTTTCATTGCCTTTTCCATAATCGCTCAAAATGATGCCAGCTTTACGTAAAGCTTCCACACTCGCATCAACCGCATTTTTTATATTAATGGTAATTTCTTTCGACGGCCGAATAAAATCCATCGCATCTTGTGCGTCTTGTTCATCCTTCTGTTCACCGTATGGAAGGCGGACAGCATAGCAAGTATATCGTTGTTCTCCTACTTCTTCGTTTAATTCATCTACCGCTATTTGCGTTAGTTTTCCCACCAATGTAGAATCTTGTCCTCCGCTAATGGCAATAACGAAACCTTTCAGAAAGGAATGTTTTTTTGCATATTCTTTTAAAAAGTCCACTGATTTTCTTACTTCTTCAGCGGGGTCAATTTCAGGAAGAACCCGTAATTCCTTAATAATTTTCTGTTGTAAGTTTTCCAATCGAAATCCCCCTTATTACTCTTCCATTCTTTCCACCATGTCCCGGACTTCTTTAATTCTTTGCATTTTATTGTCCCAACATTTTTGACTTAAGTCGACAGGATATTCTTCAGGGTTTAATGAACGTTTATATTCATCCCATAATAATTCAAGACCTTTATTAGCATACTGCTGCATCTCTAAAACAGTAGGACTTTCATATATAATTTGACCTTCATCGATAATCTTTTTATATAATTCTCTTGCTTCAAAATTTGTTACAAACTTTGAAATAAATGTATGCACAGGATGGAACATTTTTAACCGCTTTTCTTGTTGTGGGTTTTCATCAGCCATTGTTATATAATCGCCCTCAGCCTTACCGTTTTCTTTATTAATAATACGGTAAACCTTTTTTAATCCAGGCGTCGTTACCTTTTCAGCATTGGATGTAATTTTTAATGTATCTTCCATTTCGCCTTGCTCATTTTCAATAGAGACCATTTTATATACTGCCCCTAATGCTGGTTGATCGTAAGCTGTAATTAACTTTGTACCAATTCCCCAAGAATCCACTTTTGCTCCTTGAGCTTTTAAATTTAAAATTGTATATTCATCTAAATCATTGGAAGCAATAATTTTTGCGTTAGGGAATCCGGCTTCATCTAACATACGTCTTGCTTCCTTCGATAAAAATGAAATATCTCCGCTATCAAGACGAATGCCAACAAAGTTGATTTTATCTCCTAATTCTTTTGCCACACGAATGGCGTTTGGAACCCCCGACTTCAATGTATTATAAGTATCTACTAAAAAGACGCAATCTTTATGGCGTCTTGCATAGGCCATAAATGCATCGTATTCATTTTTGTATGCTTGTACAAAGGCATGGGCATGGGTGCCTGATACAGGAATATCGAATAATTTCCCAGCTCTAACGTTTGACGTAGATTGGAATCCTCCAATAACTGCTGCTCTTGCTCCCCAAATCGCTGCATCCATTTCTTGTGCACGGCGAGCACCAAATTCAGCCGCTATTTCGTCTTTAATGATTTGCTTTATGCGACTAGCTTTTGTAGCTATTAGCGTTTGGAAATTGACGATATTTAATAGAGCTGTTTCTATAAGCTGTGCTTCGGCTAGTGGTGCTTCTATTCTTACGATAGGTTCATTAGCAAAAACGATTTCTCCTTCTACCATCGAATACAATGAACCAGTGAAACGCAATGAACTTAAATATTCAATAAAATCATCATCATATCCTAATTCCTTTAAATAGGCTAAATCCGTTTCGCTGAATCGAAAATTTTTTAAATATTGTAGGATGCGTTCAAGTCCAGCAAAGATGGCATATCCATTACCAAAAGGAAGTTTTCTAAAAAATAATTCGAATACAGCTTTTCTGTTATGGATTCCGTCTGCCCAATAACATTCCACCATATTAATTTGATATAAATCGGTGTGTAAAGTTAATGAATCATCTGTAAATTTCGCCATTTCGGAACTCCTTTTTTCCATCATTAGTTAGTCCTAGTATACACCATTCTGTTTTTTCAATCGAAGTTTTCCGTTAAATTTTATTATAAAGAACACTAAAACCGACGTGCTATCTATTTTAATTGTTAAATTCAATGGCTATAATGGTAAAGCTACCTACTGAAATTCCATAAAAAATTTGTTTTATCGATTGTTTGACCATCTGTATAGAAGAGGTGAATTGGGATGACACATCCTTTTGAAATAGCGATTCGTTTTGAAAACGTATGTTACAAAAAAGGTGATTTACATATATTGAATCAAGTGAGTGGGGTTTTTTATAAAGGGAAAATTACCACCATTGTCGGCCCTTCTGGAGCTGGGAAATCGACGGTATTAAAAATGTGTAATGGATTATTATCCCCGACATCTGGAGAAATTTATATCGACGGAAAAAATATTAATGAATATTTGCCAACTACTTTACGAAAACATGTGGGCATTGCATTGCAAAATGCGCCGTTAATTCGAGGAACAGTTTACGACAATTTATCGTTACCGATGACTTTACAAAACAAAACTTTGTTAGAAGATGAGGCCGTTTCAATTTTAGAAGACGTGGGACTAAATCCGAAGCTTTTATATCGTGATAGCCATGATTTATCCGGTGGCCAAAAACAAAAAGTATCCATCGCAAGAACACTCATTAATAAACCAAAAATATTATTGTTAGATGAAATCACTTCTTCCCTTGATCCAACTTCTACCCATGAAATCGAGCAATTAATTTTAAAAATCAATGAAAAATACAATGTGACGATGATTTGGATTACCCATAATCTAGAGCAGGCAATTCAAATTGGGAATTATACTTGGGTGATGATGAGTGGAAAATTAATTGAAAGTGGAGAAAGTAGTTTGCTTCACGACAGTTCAAATATAAAAATTCAACAATTTGTAGATGGAGGACGTTATTAATGACTTATACATCACTAGCATTAACCCTTTCTTTTGTCCTCATCCCCCTTGTACTCTCAAAGGCTCTTAAATTAGATTTGGAAAAGGACACAATTATTGCGACAGTTCGTTCTATTATTCAATTATTTATTGTTGGTTACTTTTTAAAATTTGTATTCGATTCCGAAAGTTATACTTATATAATTTTAATGGTTATAGTCATGATTACAATAGCCACGTTAAATGCTCGTAAAAAAGGGAAAAATATTAAAGGAATCACATGGAAAATCGGCTTGACTTTAACTGTCATTGAATTAGTTACCCAAGGCATATTGCTCGGTTTTCAAATAATACCTCCGATAGCACAATATATCATCCCTATTAGCGGCATGTTAATTGGTAACTCTATGGTTCTTTCCATCCTCTTTTTAAATCGATTTACTGCAGAAATCGAAGCCAATGTAGACTTAACGGAATTGATTTTGTCCCTTGGTGGTACTCCGAAACAAGCTATTCATAATCAGCTCCTTCAAGCCATCAAAGCTAGTGTCATCCCTACCATTGAAAGTCAAAAAACAATAGGCTTAGTGCAATTACCTGGGATGATGAGCGGACAAATTATCGGCGGTGCAGACCCGGTTCAAGCGGTTCAATTCCAATTATTAATATTATTTGCGTTGCTCACAACGGCTACATTATCGAGCATATTGATTGGTTTTTTAAGTTATCCAACGTTGTTTAATGAAAGAATGCAATTTGTGAATGAAGACTTGTCACAAAAATAATATTTTAAACTATTTGTGAATTTCAAAGTTTAAAAATTCTCTATGATATAATATTTTAAAAAAGAAAAGAGGAGATTATTTATGCCAGTCCTACGAGATTTTTTTATTGCATTATCCGAAAATCAATTTTTAAATAATGCCGCACAAAAATATGGACTTAAATTAGGTGCACAAAGTGTTGTTGCTGGTACAAATATCCCTGAAGTAATTGAAAGTATTAAAGAGCTGAATTCTCACGGTATTTCATGTACTGTTGATAATTTAGGAGAATTCGTTAGCGAAAAATCTGAAGCTATTCTGGCGAAAGAACGCATTATCGAAACGATTGAAGCCATCCACGAAAATGGCGCCGATGCTCACATCTCCATAAAGCCATCACAACTTGGTTTAGAAATCGACTTTGATTTCTGTTATGAGAACGTTATGGAAATTGTCGGAACAGCTAATAAATATAACATGCACGTAAATTTCGACCAAGAAACATATAACCTAGTACAGCCTACTTTTAATTTAATGGAAAAAGTTAGAGAAACTTATGATAATGTTGGTACGGTTATTCAAGCTTATTTCTTTAATGCAAAAGAATGGACAGAGAAGTATAAAGATTATCGTCTTCGCATCGTAAAAGGCGCATATAAAGAATCTCCAACAGTTGCTTTTCAAGATAAAGACGATATTGACTTAAACTTTATCGAAATCATTGAATATAGTTTATTAAATTGTAAGTTTACATCCATTGCAACCCATGATCATAACGTCATTAATCACGTAAAACAATTCGCAAAAGAAAATAATATTCCAAACGATAAATTTGAATTCCAAATGCTTTACGGCTTCCGTAAAGATATGCAATTAGAGTTAGCAAAAGAAGGTTATAACTTCTGTACGTATGTTCCATTCGGTAACGACTGGTATGGCTACTTCATGCGCCGACTTGCTGAGCGCCCACAAAATATTAACCTAGTGACAAAACAAGTGTTTAATAAGAAGACGAATACGATGCTCGGTGTCGCTGCTGCTGCCTTTGTTTTAGGTCGCCTATCAAAAAGAAAAAAAGAGTAGCTTGATTTGCACTGCCCGCCCCTTTATCGCAAGTTTGTGATGCAAGGGGCGGCCTTTTTGACCTTCGAGATTTCGATGAACTTTGTGACAATTTCGATGAAGTTTGTGAACATATCGCACCCATGAAAAAAGCGAATCGGAAAACATACTCCTTTTTCCAATTCGCATTTTTATCTTCTATACAAGCCCTTACTTATTCCATCCCTTTTCCTTAAAGCGGGAAATCGCTTCAATGCGGTTGCCAACGCCGAGTTTATCTAAAATAGTAGAAATATAATTTCGCACCGTTCCTGTTGATAAATATAACTCTGCTGCTATTTCCTTCGTCGTCTTTCCTTCAGCCACCAACTCTAACACTTGGCTTTCCCGTTCAGTTAATGGATTTTCACTTTCCTCTTCATATACAATATCCACTAGTTCCGGAGCATAAATTCGTCGCCCTTCCATAATCAATCGGATTGAATTAACCAATTCATCAATGGGACTATCCTTCAATAAATACCCGCGCACTCCAGCTTTTCTTGCTCGGTCAAAATAACCAGGTCTCGCAAAAGTCGTTAAAATAATGATTTTGCAATATGTTTCCTCTTTTAACTCTTCCGCAGCATCTAAACCTGTTTTCACAGGCATTTCGATATCCATTATACATATATCCGGTTTCAGCTCTTTCACAAGCCGTACTGCTTCTTCGCCATTTTTTGCTAGACTCACAACTTCCATATCTTCTTCCATATTCAATAAAGAATTCATTGCACCGAGTAACATTCCTTGATCTTCAGCAATGACAATGCGAATCATATTATACACTTCCTTCCTGGTGTGTAATGGTAAGGGGTACGTTAATGATTAACTTCGCTCCCGGAGTACTATCAATCGTTAATGTGGCATTAATAAACTCCAGCCTTTCATAAATCCCTTTTAATCCGTTTCCTTCATACCCAGCAGTTGGATCAAATCCTTTTCCATCGTCCTCAACGATTAAAGTGATTTCATTATCATCATGTTTTATTTCAATTTTACAATTTTTTGCTCCACTATGCTTCACTATATTTGTCACCGCTTCTTTTAAACACATGCTTAACACATTTTCCACTAATATCGGAACAGGAAGTACATCAAAATTTCCAACAATCTTATAATCAATTTCAGCAGCCTGTAATATTTGCTTAATCCGTATTAATTCTTCACTAAGTTTCACTGCTCTCATATTGGAAACGAGCTCACGAACTTCTTTCAAAGCAATACTTGCCGTATGGCGTATTTCCTTTATTTCTTGGATAGCAGCTTTCGGATTTTTTTCAACAAGCCTACTTGCTAAATCACTCTTTAGACCAATCATCGAAAGCTTCTGTCCTAACGTATCATGTAAATCTCTAGCAATCCGTTGTCTTTCTTCATGAATAATTAACTCTGCAATACGTTCCTTCGCACTTTCTAATTCTCCTTCTAAATTTTCCCTTTTATTTCTACTATAAATGGAAAGTGGTAAAATGACTACACCAACGACTGTAATAATAATAAAAGGAGTTTGTGTAAGGAACGACTCCAATTCTATAAAATAACCGGCTACTATCGATAGAATCGTAAAACCGATATGAAGTCCATACATAATATAAAATCCAACAGTGCTTTTAATATTGCCGATAAAAAACGCGGTAAATAAAGATAAATACACGTGACCGTAAAACAAAGTCATAATAATATTTAATGTCATTTCAAAACTAACCCACATATAGAC
>JAAYHP010000008.1 GCA_012735355.1 Lysinibacillus sp.
GATTTCCGTTCCGGGGACGCTTTCCACGGGCCCGACTCGAGCCCAATGTCATCAACTTAAGATTACATTTAATGGAAGTTTATTTGAAAATTAATCTTTAATTTAACATTCACAAAAATAGGTAAAAGGACTCTTGTATTTTATAAAAAACCACCAAAATCGTTTTAGATACCAATTTTTGGTTAATAAAACGAGGATGGTGGTTTTTTTGAAAACGAAAAGTACTTTTTTAGGCGCAATTGAGATTACTCGAAAGATGCTGAATGATGTGATGTTTATGATTGAATCGCGGACAAAGGAAACGTATTTTACACGAAAAGAAAAGAAGTTAAATTTTAAAAATACTATTCTATTTAGCTTAAACTTTGTTAAAAAGAGCCTCCAAATTGAACTTGACGACTTTTTTGACAAGTTTAATTTATCAGAGATTAGTATTTCCAAACAAGGTTATTCTGCTGCACGAAAGAAAATTTCTCCCTTAGCTTTTGTAAAGCTCTCAAAGGCAATTATTAATTGGTATTATGAGGAAAATTCCTTTAAAACTTATCGTGGATTCAGGCTTTGCGCAATTGATGGAAGTGTATTACAAATACCTGACACCGAGGAACTTAGAAATTATTTTGGGTATGGAAAAAATCATAAGAAGAGCTATGCAAGAGCTAGAGCCTCTTGTATCTATGATCTTGAAAATGGAATCATAATAACTTCTAAAATCGACCCTTATAAGGTAGCTGAGCGAGATAGTGCGAAGGATATGATTAAAGAACTCGTACAAATAGGATTGAAAAATGATTTGATTTTGTTTGATAGAGGGTATCCATCGAGAGATTTTATTGCCTATTTAGATGCCCTTGGCATCAAGTATCTTATGCGTTGTCAAAAAAATACGATAAAAGAAATTGTCGAAGCGAAAGATGCCGATCAAAACATCCAAATAATACATGAGAAACAAGTGATTAATGCTCGAGTGGTTAGGTTCTTACTTAATCCTCACACGGAAGAAATACTTGTCACAAATTTAATAGAGGAAAATTTCGATATGTCTGAGATCAAAACTCTTTATTTCAAACGATGGGGAATTGAAACTGAATACAATAATGTGAAAAATAAAATCGAAATAGAAAACTTTACTGGTGGTTCGAAAATCGCAATTGAACAAGATTTCTATGCATCGATATATTTATCCAATATGGTCGGTTTATTGAGAAATGATGCCAATGAAACAATTAATGAAGAAAATAAGCAAAAAAGGCGAAAACATGATTACCAAGTAAACACCAATGTTTTAATAGGGAAATTAAAAGATAGGATGGTTCGGATATTATTGGAAGATTGTCCGATCAAAAGAGATAGGATGTTTACAAAAATCGTAAAGGAGATTATAAGAAATAAGACACCTATTCGGTTCGGGAGAACCTACCCCCGGAAAAAAGGGCTGTACTCAACAAAGTATCCCCTAAACCAAAAAAGGTGTCTATAAACAATACATAAGATAAATATAACCTATTTGCACGCTAAATGTAAATAAAACAGGGGCTTGAAAAAATAAAAATTCAAGCCTCGGGCATCCTATTGCCTTTTTTACTAGTTTTAAAAATAATTAAAGCAATATAAGAGGATTAAATATTTTTAAATGGAGGCAACCAGATGGTTGCCTCCTAACTGTAAATTTTTGGTTCGATAACTTTATGACATTGGACTCGCGCCACCTCGGAGCTCGTTCCTCGCTCCTGCGGGGTCTCGAGTTTCGGGCTGTTCCCGTTGGAGTCGCCCCGTCACTCCAAACAATTTTCGTTGCATATCATTTTTTTACTATGCTTCTTCACTGATTCTTAATTAAATTAGCTTTATGTCCCAGCCTCGTCATTTTTGATTTTAGTTTTAACTAAAAATTAAAGTTTTACAACGTTAGCAGCTTGTGGTCCTCGGTTACCTTCAACCACTTCGAATTCCACTTTTTGACCTTCGTCAAGAGTTTTGAATCCTTCACCTTGGATAGCTGAGAAGTGTACGAATACGTCGTTTTCACCTTCAACTTCGATGAATCCAAAACCTTTTTCTGAGTTAAACCATTTTACTGTACCTTGTTTCATTTAAGAAAACCTCCAAAAAAATAAAAATATTTTACAATATGGAATTGTTTTACGGGTATAAAAAAATTCACATATTACGAAGAGTACCGACATTACACCGATCACTCTTTGTAATATGTGAATCATTTGTACCCGGCCTTACAATTCAATTGTACCTTAATTATAACATCATATTACAAATTGTCAAACGTTTTTTAAATTTTTTTACAAAATACGTTTTAATATTGATCGGTTCATTTATTATTATATTCAACCTCTTCTACAATTATACCATGGAAAATTTGCGCTTCTTCATCGCAAGCTTCACAATAGTATTGTTCATCTTCCGACCAAAAAGCGAAGTATTTCCCTTCTCTACATTCCTCATATTGAAATTTATTGCGAAATTCGTTAAGGAGTTCGGTAAGTCCCTTTTCTAACTCTTCCTTTGTATTATAATTCTTTTCTGAAATAATATTTTCTTCCCATCCTTCAAGTTTCCACCATGGTTCGAAATCCGCCTTCATATATATAATTTTAAACATTACAATTCCCTCTTTTACTATAATTTTCTAATTTACTCTTATAAATATCTATTTAAAAAATTAACGATATGATAATATTGTCTTATGTATATCTCAGATAAGAAAGGATGTTCTTCCCATGTTCTCAACTTTAAAACCAAGAGCTCACTTAGATGATTTATTACAGCGTGGTACAGATTTAAAAGCAAGTGGTCGATTTTTAAATACATTAGAATACAGTAACTTCACTTCCAAAGATCAACAAAATTTAAAAGAGATTTATGAAAAAATTAAAGAATTTACACCAACGATGAGTGAAATATTTCAACAATATTTAAAGGAGATTTCACCTAGAAAAGAAAATTTAATACCTATTGAAAAAATCGATAAGTATTTAGAACATTTTTTCCTTGCTGAACGGAATGACGATTATATCGATAAAATTGTTAAGTTCTTTTATTTATTTAGAAAACATCGTTACGAAGCTGGCAAGTTAATTGTATTATTTAATCAATTTGCATTTTATATTATTACACATATTTTACATAACTTTGGGATAAAACCAAATAAAGCTTATCTATATTTGCGTTCGTTAATTTCTGCTGTCAACGTCGATCAAGAAATACTCGTTGAAGTGTTAACTGAAAAAATGTTAGAAAATGTTGTAACAGAGATTTCCAATTTAATTGAAGCAAATACAAAAATCATGTATATGAAAGATTTAATTCAAAGGCTTGATCAACAAACATTAGAAATTCAAACTTCCACTGCAGCAACAGAAGAACTTTCTGCATCAATTGCAGAAGTTGCGCGATCCAGCTCTCAAATTTCTGAGAAAACAACTGAATCTGTTGATAATGTTGCGAGCGGAAAAAATACAATTGAGAAAGCATTAAATGATATTTTTGAAACAGATGAAACGTTCCAAGAAATCGTTCAGTCTTTCTTCCAATTACAAAACCATGTGAAAGATATTGAAAACGTTGTCTCCCTTATTAATGAAATTGCAGACCAAACAAACTTGCTTGCTCTAAATGCATCAATCGAAGCTGCGAGAGCTGGTGAACATGGAAAAGGTTTCTCCGTTGTTGCACAAGAAGTTCGTAAATTGGCAGAAGGTACTGTGAATGCTCTAAATGAAGTTTCGGAAAATGTAAATGAATTGAAAAACTATTCACAAACAATGTCCAACGCAATTTCTGATGCTTCACAAAAAATAAAAGTAGCCACTACGGAAGCAAAGGATTCGTTACCTCTATTAAATTCAATCGTTGATGCAATCGAAAGTATCAATATGGATGTTTCCAACACTGCTGCTATTACAGAAGAACAATCAGCTGCAATCGATGAAATAACAAAACGTATGATGGAAATGGTTCATTTACAAGAAGACATTCGTGAATATGGTCAAAATACTTCTGAAAGTGTTTACAACTTGAGTAATGAAATTAACCGTTTCCGTAATGATGTAATTGAAAATAATCCAGCTTATCTTTCCAACATTGCCCTTTTACAATTATCAAAGGCAGACCATCTATTATGGAAGTGGCGAGTATATAACATGCTATTAGGAATTGAACAGTTATCAGCTGAAGATGTATCATCTCATGAAGATTGTCGACTTGGAAGATGGTATTATGCAGAAAAAACTCGCACGCTGTTTAAACATGTCGAAGCTTA
>JAAYHP010000076.1 GCA_012735355.1 Lysinibacillus sp.
ATATACCTGGTAATGCTTTTGAAAAAGGTGGTATTTTCCAATATATTATTTGGGATCCAGAAAACAATCCTACAGTGAAATTAGTCGATTTACGTTCAGCTGAGAAAATTCGTGAATTAAATATACGACTATTATCTTCAAAATATATGGTTTATAAAGATAGAATTGCAGATTATGTATATTCGATAGATTTCGACAAATTAAACTATGATTCACAATTAACTGTTCCTAGCCCTTATTCTAATAACCATTTACCACTCGTCGCTTCAACGGAAGGGAAAGCATATGTAGACTATTCCATTGATTTAGCGCTATTTTTGAAAGAAAATGATATTAAGCCTACTCCGGGAGAAGATATACGAATGCTCCTTGTGGAAGCTTATCCTGTCGTACCCGCTTATTCCTTACCATATACGGTGAACGAAAACAATGAACCGGTATTTATGTTTGATCCAACAAAAAATTAAAAAAATTTTAACCTTGTACGTTTTTTTCGTGCAAGGTTTTTCATATTTTAAATATATAGTTCATAGATTGAAGTACGTAAAGGAGGAGCTACAATAGGCGAACAAATCTTTCAACAAATAGCAGAAAGAACAAATGGTGATGTATATATTGGGGTTGTTGGGCCTGTACGGGTGGGTAAGTCTACATTTGTGAAAAAAATGATGGAGTCCGTTGTGCTCCCAAACATCGTAAATGAAGAAGACCGTAAAAGAGCACTGGACGAGCTACCACAAAGTTCACCAGGCCCAGTGATTATGACTGCAGAACCAAAGTTTGTTCCTGCGCAAGGGACAGAAATTTGTATCGGGGAAAGTGATATTCCTTTCCGAATTCGTTTTGCTGATTGTGGAGGTTATGTGAGTGATGGAGTAAAAGGATATGAAGATGAAAATGGACCAAAGTATGTGCACACGCCATGGAACTCCGAAGCAATTCCATTCCAAGAAGCTGCTAAAATCGGAACGGATAAAGTGATTCGGGATCATGCAAATATCGGTGTAGTAGTTACAACGGATGGCACGGTCAATGGTATTGATCGCTCCGCTGCGCAAGTTGCGGAAGAACAAATTGTTGAAGCGTTACAAGAAATAGGAAAACCATTCGTCATCGTGTTAAATAGTCAATATCCTAACCATCAAAATACGCAAAATCTGCGCAATGAATTACTTGCTCGTTACAATGTACCAGTGATAGCAACGTCCATTGATCAAATGACTATTCGAGATATGGAGTATATTTTAGAAGAAGCCTTATATGAATTCCCTGTAGAAGATATCGAAGTGGAAAAACCAGATTGGCTTGATGTATTAGAGCCAACTCACCAAGTTAATGCAACCCTTTCAGAAGCGGTTAGCGATGTTCTAGACTCCGTCACAAAAATTCGAGATGTGAATCAAGCAGTTGAACAATTAAGAGAAATTGACTTTATTGAAAGTTGTGAAATTGAAAAAGTAGATGCAGGACTAGGAATGGCAACGGTAAGAATTACGTTGAAGCCGGAAATTTATAAGGCGGTATGCAATGAATTTTTAGATGCACCAATTGATACGAAGAAGGATTGGTTACTCTTCATCAAAGAAGCGCAAGAAGCGAAAAAAGCACAGAAACGTTTCCGAGACGCTATTGAAGAAGCGACGGTCAATGGATATGGTGTCACTCTTCCGACGATGGAAGAATTTGAACCGAGCGAGCCTGAAATTATTAAGCAAAATAATTTCTATGGCGTTCGTATGAAGGCAAAAGCACCTTCTTACCATATTATTCGGGTAGATATGGAGTCTGAATTCTCACCATTAATTGGTTCGGAGTTCCATAGCCAACAACTTCTAAAAGATTTGCAATATGCTTACGAACATGATCGGGATGCATTATGGCAAACGCAGTTGTTTGGCACGCCTCTCCATGAAGTGTTGACAGAAGGCATTCGATTTAAAATGAAAGCTGTTCCTGCCAATGCGAAGAAGAGGATGCGTCAAACTATTGAAAGAATGGTAAATGAAGGAGAAAAAGGCCTCATCACGTTTATTATTTAAAAAAAGTGAGATAATAAAAATAATGTAAATTTACTAGAAGGACTTTTTGTCGTATAGACAAAAAGTCCTTCTGTTTATGTAAAGTTGAAAAAAGTACAATATTTCTTTTGAGAACATGCATAAATACAGTTGCGTCGCGGGTTTCAATATGTTACTCTTTTTACATGATTTAGCTTTTTAACCCTTTGAGAGGAGGTGAACGGTGTGAATAAAACAGAATTAGTTAACTCTGTTGCTGAAGCTGCAGGTCTTTCTAAAAAAGATGCTTCTAAAGCAGTTGATGCTGTATTTGATACAATTCAAAACACTCTTGCAAAGGGTGACAAAGTGCAATTAATTGGTTTTGGTAACTTCGAAGTTCGTGAACGCGCTGCACGTAAAGGTCGCAACCCACAAACAGGGGAAGAAATTGAAATCGCTGCTAGTAAAGTACCAGCATTCAAACCTGGTAAAGCACTTAAAGAAGCTGTAAAATAATAGCTTCTTTAAAATTACATAGAGCAGTCGTCATGAATATGATGACTGCTCTTTTTACATACTTCTAAATAAAAAGAATCTATTTTCGAAATGCTAACAACACATACAGAAATAAAAATATATTTTTAGTGAAAGCCTTTTGCGATTCGCGTCTGTATATGCTACGATTCATTTTGACAGTGTTGTGCTTTGTCGATTTAGGAGGATACATATATGTCAAACGTAGATTTAAAAAAAATAGAAGAAGCTGTAAAAATGATTTTAGAGGCAGTTGGTGAAGACGTTAATCGTGAAGGTCTAGTCGATACACCAAAAAGAGTTTCTAAAATGTATGAAGAAATGTTTAGTGGGATGCATGAAGATCCTAGAAGTTTTTTTGAAACTGTATTTCATGAAAATCACGATGAACTTGTTCTCGTTAAAGATATACCCTTTTATTCCATGTGTGAACACCATTTAGTACCCTTTTACGGAAAAGCTCATGTGGCATACATTCCTCAAGATGGAAGAGTGGCAGGCTTAAGCAAATTAGGGAGACTTGTAGAGTCGGTTAGCCGTAAACCTCAATTACAAGAGCGAATTACAACGACAATCGCAGATGTACTAATGGAAATGTTACAACCACAAGGTGTTTTTGTTCTGATAGAAGCAGAACATATGTGTATGACGATGAGGGG
>JAAYHP010000077.1 GCA_012735355.1 Lysinibacillus sp.
CTCGAGTCGGGCCCGTGGAAAGCGTCCCCGGAACGGAAATCAATTTTCAGTTTAATATCAAAAACTCATCATTT
Source organism: Lysinibacillus sp. (assembly GCA_012735355.1). GTDB lineage: Bacteria > Bacillota > Bacilli > Bacillales_A > Planococcaceae > Ureibacillus. Next base: position 75 of record JAAYHP010000077.1, read on the forward strand.
TCTTTTAAGAGAAAATGATGAGTTTTTACTTTTGTCCCAACCTCTTTTACTTTCTGAAACGTCCCTCTTTCATTTTTCATGATATAGAATCCTATTTTCATATCGTTCATATACTATGAAAAATGGGATTGGATGAGGGTATGAGTCAAAAATGGAAATGGATTGCAGCATTTTTCCTATGCGTGTTAGTGCTAATGGGGAATTACCTCCAAGAGCAAGGGAAACTTTCCATTGATTTAAAAAAAATTGTATATAGCTCAGAAGATTTAACCTTTATGCGAAATGTGTTGCGGGAAATATTTCAACAAGAAATAGACGATACGATTACAGTTTCTTCGGAGCCAATCAATCAGGAATTATTGACTTTTGTACAAGTGAAGCCATACGAAAAGGGTTATTTGTTCACGTATGAACAAACAATACCGATCATTGCTATTGATCATGGTCTTATTGTATATACTGGACATTCTAAAGATACGGGTAAAACGATTTCTGTCTATTATGAAGATAATACGACAGTAACCTATGGAAATGTTGATTCTTTTTCATTACTTCCATATACATCCATTGAAAGAGGTAGCACGATTGGAAATAAAGAACCCGGTGATCTTTATATTCAAGTGGAAAAGGATGGTAACATTTTGAATTTGGAAGATACATTATTATGGATGAAAGAGCATATGCGACCATGATGCGTATGACGATTCATCCATTATTTTTACCCTTTTTATTAGGTATGGTGCTGTATGGAAATGTTTCCTATTATGCGCTCATTTTTACATCATTACTGATTCATGAATTGGGCCATATTATCATTGCTTGGCTATTAGGAGTAAAAGTGGAGCGTTGCGTCATCATGCCTTATGGTGGAGAAATTGAAATAGCTCATGGGTACAGCATTTCTCCTCATAAGCAGTTACTCATTAGCATTGGAGGTCCTGTTTCCACGCTATGTTGTATTTTTATTGCGGCTTTTTTTGACCCATTATTGGCCAAGCCTTTCATTAAAATACAGATGGTACTTCTTTTCGTTAATTTAATTCCAATATGGCCTTTGGATGGAGGGAGAATTGTATTATCTCTTATTTTAATTTTCTCCAAAAAGGCAAGGGTTTATGAATTATTTCTTTCAATTTCGTTAATCATCAGTTTTTTAACTGTTATTGTAACGTTTATTTTACTGCCTAAAACACTAATTTTATTTATTCTTAGTCTTTTTGTTTGTATTAAAGTAATTCAAGAATGGCGTTATCGAAAATATCGAATTGCCTTTGAAAAACATGTAATGAATCGATTGACTTGAGATTCTGGTTGTGATAATATTTCTAATGTTATTGTTTGTAGCACCCGTGCTACAACCGCTCTGGAAAGGTTTTTAAGTATCGAAAGATCACCTTATCTAACAGGCGAGTCTTAGACTATGAGGAGGTGCAGTAAATGTACGCTATTATTGAAACTGGTGGAAAACAGTACAAAGTTGAAGCTGGACAAGAAATCTACGTAGAAAAATTAGGTGTAGAAGCTGACGAAGTAGTAACTTTCGATAAAGTTCTATTCGTAGGTGGCGAAACAGTGAAAGTTGGTGCTCCAACTGTTGAAGGTGCAACTGTTACAGCGAAAGTTGTGAAAGAAGGTCGCGCTAAAAAAATCACTGTATTCAAATACAAACCTAAGAAAAACTATCGTCGTAAACAAGGTCATCGTCAACCGTATACAAAATTAGTGATTGAGTCAATCAACGCTTAAGAGGTGACCGAATGATTACAGTTACCATTCACCACGATGAAAATCGTCACGTATCTGCCTTTGAATTTTCAGGTCATGCGGAATACGATGAATCGGGAAAAGATTTAGTTTGTGCTGGAGCATCAACCGTTGCTATTGGAACTGTGAATGCGATATACGCACTATTAAATATTGAACCGAAAATCGAGCAAGCTGATGAATCGGGAGGCTACTTAAAAGTAGAATTACCGACGGATATAGATTCTGAAGTAGATGCAAAATTACAATTGATTGTGCAAGTGATGACCGCACAAGTGTATTCAATGGTACAAAATTACGGTCAATATATTCAAATCAACTACAAGCAAGTAGGAGGTGGAACACAATGAAATGTTTGTTATCATTAGACCTTCAATTTTTCGCTTCGAAAAAAGGGGTAGGTTCTACTAAAAACGGTCGTGACTCTGAAGCGAAACGCCTAGGTGCGAAACGTGCAGATGGTCAATTCGTAACTGGTGGTTCAATTCTTTACCGTCAACGCGGTACAAAAATTTACCCAGGTACAAACGTAGGCCGCGGTGGCGACGATACACTTTACGCTAAAATTGACGGCGTTGTAAAATTCGAACGTATGGGACGCGACAAGAAAAAAGTAAGTGTATATCCTGTTGCTCAATGATAATTTTACACAAATTGAAAGGACTGCTGATTAGCAGTCCTTTTTTTCTATTCAAACACCTTCTCCCAGTAGAAGAAATTAATAGGAAAAATTGTTATACTAAAAAGGTATTGTAATATTCCGTGGGAGTGGGAGAAATGAATAAACTTTCGATTGGTGAAATATTGAAAGCAACGAATCATGATTTTGTTAATCAGTTACAATTAATAAAGATGTATTTAGATTTAAACCGTATTGATGATGCAAAAAATCTTATAGAAAATTATTGCAATCAAGCTAAAACATATTCAAATGTATGTAGATTACAGTGGCCAAAAACTATCGAATGGATCCAAACATTTCAATATCGATTTCCCGCCATTGAATTGACATTAAAAAGTAATGTTTCGGTGGCTCAAAATATGAAAAAAGATGATGAAACTGTAGAATACTTAGAAAAGGCGATTCAACATGTTTACAAACATTTAGATCCTTTTAATGATCAGCAGCTTTTACTTGAAGTCAAGTCCAATGAAGAAGAATTTAAATTAAGCTTTGAATTAAAAGGGAAATGGAATGTAGAACCCTTTCAAAATGAACAATTATTATATATGAAAGTTAAAACGATTGAAGAATCGACGAGTTCTTGGAAATTTGTTTTAACCTTTAAGGAGTGAAATGTATGTTTGTCGATCATGTAAAAATTTATGTTAAAGGCGGAGACGGTGGCGACGGAATGGTTGCCTTTCGCCGAGAAAAATACGTACCTTATGGTGGACCTGCTGGTGGAGATGGAGGCAATGGTGGAAGTGTAGTTTTTGAAGTAGATGAAGGATTGCGCACTTTAATGGATTTCCGTTATAACCGTCATTTTAAAGCTCCCCGCGGAGAAAATGGGATGAGTAAAGGGATGCACGGAAAAGCTGCGAAAGACTTAGTCGTAAAAGTCCCTCCAGGAACGGTAGTTATTAATGAAGAAACTGGAAATGTAATTGCGGATTTAGTAGAACATGGTCAGCGGGCAGTGATTGCTAAAGGTGGCCGTGGTGGTCGAGGGAATATGCGCTTTGCAACACCGGCTAATCCTGCTCCTGAACTATCAGAAAAAGGGGAGCCAGGGCAAGAATTAAATGTTATATTAGAGTTAAAAGTGTTAGCTGATGTAGGATTAGTTGGATTCCCAAGCGTTGGTAAATCGACAATTTTATCTGTAGTTTCTGCTGCTAAGCCGAAAATTGGAGCTTATCATTTTACGACGATTGTTCCGAACCTCGGTATGGTCGAAACGGAAGATGGCCGTAGTTTTGTTATGGCAGACTTACCAGGATTAATTGAAGGAGCGCACCAAGGGGTAGGGCTTGGTATGCAATTTTTACGCCATATCGAGCGGACAAGGGTTATTGTACACGTTGTTGATATGTCCGGTATGGAAGGGCGCGATCCATATGAAGATTACTTGACAATCAACGAAGAATTAAAACAATATAACTTGCGTTTAACGGAAAGACCGCAAATCGTTGTGGCTAACAAAATGGATATGCCTGAAGCTGAAGAAAACTTGAAAAAATTTAAAGAAAAAATCGTAGACGTACAAGTTTTCCCTATTTCAGCTATCTCTCGTCAAGGGTTAAAACCTCTATTATATGAAATCGCTAATTTACTTGAAAAAACACCGCCATTTGAATTGCATGAAGTTGTTGATGAAAGTGATGCGACAGTTTTATATAAACATGAAAAGCAAGGGCAAGATTTCGAAATTACTCGTGATGATGACGGAGCATTCGTATTATCCGGCTATACAATTGAACGACTATTTAAAATGACGGACTTTAGCCGTGACGAATCCGTTCGCCGTTTTGCTAGACAATTGCGGGGTATGGGCGTTGACGATGCATTAAGAGAACGAGGTGCAAAGGATGGCGATATCGTTCGCATATTAGATTATGAATTTGAATTTATTGAGTAGTTGGAGGGGTGAAGATGAAAAATGTTGCTGAACAACGATATTATTTAGTCCGGGAAGACGTGCTTACCGATGCGATGCAAAAGACATTGGAGGCAAAACAACTTTTAGAATCGGGGAAAGTGAATTCCATATGGGATGCCGTTAAAAAAGTGGATTTATCTAGAAGCGCCTTTTATAAATATCGAGATGCCGTTTTCCCATTTCACTCCATTGTCAAAGAGCGGATTTTAACAATGATTATTCAATTGCAAGATCAAAAAGGAACGTTGGCAAAGGTGTTGGAAATCATCACTGAAGCCCATTGTAATATTTTAACAATTCACCAAACGATTCCGATCCAAGGTCGAGCCAACGTAACCCTTTCTTTAGATGTAACGAGCATGAATGTAGGGTTAGAGGAATTCGTAAAAAACATCAATCAATTAGAATTTGTTGAATCTGCTGAAGTAATTAGTTCAGGAGCATTGTAATAGATTTTTTGTAAGGGGGCTTACGTGTGACAAACGTTGAATGGAAGTACCGGATTGCTTATTTAGGTCCGGAAGCTTCTTTTACTTATTTAGCAACAAAAGGGCTATTCCCGAATGAATGGATCATGCCCTATACGACCATTCCAGAATGTATTGATGCTGTTTCAAACGATGTGGCTGATTATGCCGTCGTCCCATTGGAAAATGCGCTGGAAGGAACAGTACCACTAACGATTGATTATTTATTCCATGAAGCGAATTTATTTATCGTCGCTGAGATTAAATCAAAAATTCAGCAGCATTTAATGGTCAATAAGGCTCAAAAAGATAATTGGGAAAATATAGAGGGGATTTATTCCCACCCCCATGCTTTAGCTCAATGTCATAAATATTTATTTTATCGTTTTAGTCACGTGCCGTTGCATCAATCAACTTCTACAGCTCAAGCGGCAAAAATGGTCGCGGAAAATCCTGACTTATGCATTGCTGCCATTGGAAATGCTTCTTCTGCTGAAAAGTATGGCTTGGAAATCGTGCAACACAATATCCATGATTTTCACTTTAATCATACTCGTTTTGTTGTTTTATCGAAGAAAAATACACGGCTTCCAATAGAAGATTCAGAAGGTCAACCAAAAACAACGATTATGTTAACGTTGCCTAATGATGTTTCCGGGGCATTACATCAAGTGTTATCTGTTTTCGCTTGGAGGAGACTTAACTTAAGTAAAATTGAATCCCGACCGTTGAAAACCGGATTAGGTCATTATTTCTTTATTATCGACGTTCTTGCCGATGAAGAAGAACCGATGATGAAAGGAGCCTTTGAGGAGTTACAAGCTCTAGGATGTACCGTGAAATCACTCGGAACATATTATACATATAACACGCCGGAGTGATGAAATGAAATCGATTATTTTATTTGATGGAGATTGTAGTTTTTGTAACCGTAGTGTGCAATTTATCATTAAAAGGGATCCTAAAAAGGTGTTTCAATTTGCGTCTCTTCAAAGTGAAATAGGAATACATTTAAAACATTTGCATCAAGTTCCTAATCAATTAGACAGCATGATTTTAATAGAAGGCGATAAATATTATATTAAATCCACAGCGGCGTTACGTATTTGTAAAAATTTGAAAGGTTTTTGGAAAGTGTTTTATCTATTAATCATAGTTCCTAAACCTATCCGTCATAAAGTTTATGATTTCATTGCGAAATACAGGTATTTATTTAACAAAAATGATGTATGTATGCTACCTAGCCCATCTGATTTAGATAGATTTTTATCGTAAATAAAAGAATTCGCCTAACTTTGTTGGCGAATTCTTTTTTACTCTTCTACTAAATATCCTTTTTCACGAAGTCTTTTTTCAGCTTCATCGAGTTGTTGTTGAGTAGGGGCTGAGATGACATGCAAATGAGTACCATTCGTTAGAACGGATAGATAAGTAGCATTTGTTTCCTTTACTTTAGCTAGAAAGTTTTCCACGTCCACTCTTGAGGATAACATAATCGAAGCGGTAATTTCACCGTATACTGGATGTTCGACAATGACGTTTTTTAACGTAACTCCACAATCGACAATTGTAAACATTTCATCAGCAGCTTCTTCTGCAGTATGTATACAAACAATTTTCTTTTCAAATAGGGAAGCGTTTTCTTCCATATTCAAATATAAATATCCTTGGCTCGTAGCCATAATCGGTTCATTGCGTGCTTTTAATAAATTCATATCGTTAACGATGACTTGTCTGCTGACATTTGCGTGTTTTGCTAGTTCTGATCCTGTAATGGGTACTTTTGAATTTTTTAGCATGTTGAGCAATTCATGGCGCCGAGCTTCCCCTAGCATTTTTTTCATAAAAATCACCCCTTCATAAACAAAATATGTGTATAAGGATAAGCCTTCTAAACATAGTTTAACACGAGGAGAAGGAAAGGTAATATTTTTGTGTCCTTTTTGATTCGTTAACATATTATAAAACGAGAAAAGGAGGATGTTTGTGCGAACTCATATTGTTCAAAAAGGAGATACCCTTTGGAAAATTGCAAAGCAATACGGAATTGGATTTGAGGAATTAAAAAGATTAAATTCCCATTTAGCGAATCCTGATTATATTGTTCCTGGAATGGAAATTATTTTACCTGACGATGTACCTAGCACAAAGCAGCCAACGAGTAAAGGTCAAATGATGCCAGATAAAGCGAAAACGATTGAAACGCCACAAAAGGCAAAGCCTGTAGAGATGCCACCTAAAGCAAAACCGGTTGAAAAAGAAATGCCAAAGCCGGAAAAACCGAAAGAAGAAATAACTCAAGTCACACCTGTAACGCCAGTTCAACCGGCACCGCAAATTATCCCAATGCCACAACCAATGCCAATGCCTATCCCAATTCCGATTCAACAAATGCAACCTGTTGAAAGACCAGAATTTCATTTTGATTTTTCACCGCAATTTAGTTTGCAACCGCCAGCACAACCAATCATCCCACAACCGACACCACAGCCAATGCCGATGCCTCAGCCGATATTTATTGAAATTCCGGTACAACAAATGCCTCAACAAGTGAAAGAAGAGAAAAAGGTTGAAAAAGAAGTGGAATATGTTCCAGTCCCTCAAACCCATGTAGAATACGTACCTGTGCCACAACCAATTTATATCCCGTGTATACCAAAGGAGGTTCACCCTTGTCATCCGAAACCTCATCATAAACCATGTGGATGTGGGGGGGATATGAATCAACATTACGATCAAAGTTTCTATCAACCTTACCAAGGGCAGATGATGCCTCAATGGATGGATTGTTATCCACAAATGATGCCTTATAGTCATGTCCAATCGGCATATGATTATGAATCTTTCATGCCATCTCAAAATATGTACGGCGGTTATGACGCAGATAGTTATATGCCACATGATGACCTTTACGATAAAAAAGATGAAACTACAGAAGGTAGCTTACCGGACTGGCTATTTGATTCCACATCCATGGATCCAGTAAGTGATAAGGATTCTGTGAAAGATGAACATAGTAAAGTTGTTGATAAACATTACATGGACTACAATTCTTTTGAACAAGCAACAAGTCCGCACCATGACTATTATCAGACACAACCATATGGCTACGATACACCACAATCCATGTATCAACAAATGCATCCATACATGCACTACGGATTTGAGCCCTATATGCAACAACAGTATCCAACACATATGATGAACCCTTGTGCACCACATTTTAGACCGTGGTTATACTAAATGCAAATTAAAAATAATATATGGAAGCAACAATCGGCGAAAGAAACATTGTTTATAAAAAAATACGATCATTCCCACGTATTTGAAAAAGTAGCATTGATCCATGAACAACTAGAATTAATAGAGTTTCCATATATCATTCCTTTAAAAAAAACGGATGAACCTTTATTGCTTGTTCAAAGTTGGCAAAAAAATAGTTATAGTGCGGACTTTTCGAAAGCGAAACATCGAAAAAGTGCAGTCAAAATATTAAAATCTTTACACAAAAGGAATGAAAAGATAGATTGGAATAGTTTTAATGTGATTCCGAAACAAAAGCTACTTCAAAAGTGGAATGCAAGGCTTGAACGATTTTTATTCAATGAAAAAGAATTAGTGAAATATTTAGGACATCAATATTACGATATTGTTATATACGCCAATAAAGTATTAAAAAAGATTCGCAATTCCCCGGGTAAAAATAGTAAAAAACAAACATTGCTTCATGGTGATGTTGTACACCATAATTTTTTAATGACGAAAGATGGTATGAAATTAATTGACTTTGATTTAGCAGTTATTGGTGATGCAGCAGAAGAAATGATTCTTTGGATGCATAGAGCATTGCCTGCAATGGATTATCATATTGAGCAATTGTTAAGTGAACATTCTTATTTACAAGTTTGTTTACCGAAACTTCATTATTTACAGTATCCGAATGAACTACTTAGGGAATGGCAATACGTTTTGCAGCTTGGAGATTATGAAAAAGAAGCTTTCTTAGAATATATAATGCCTTTTACAGAAAATGCGTTAAGGCATTGGCCTGAATAAATTGCACAAACTGAAAAAATTCAATGAAAATAAGAATCTATTGTTCAAAGTAGGATAAAAAAATAAGATTATGATAAGATAAAATAAGAGTAGAAAAGATGACCGTCATCATTGGACGGGCTTTCTTTTGTTTAAGAATGTTTGAATGTGAGGAAATAAAATGTATGATTATATTATTGGTCAAGTAACGAGGATTACCCCTGAATATATCGTTTTAGAACAAGGTGGCATAGGCTATTTAATCATCACACCGAACCCTTATGCTTTTCGCATTAACGATGAGCAACAAAAGGTTTATATACATATGCACGTTCGTGAAGATGCCCAGCAATTATATGGTTTCAAAACTTTAGAACAACGAGAATTGTTTCAAAAGTTGATACAAGTTTCTGGCAATGGGCCAAAAAGTGCATTGCCGATTCTAGCTAGCGGTAACCCTTCACAAGTGATTACTGCTATTGAGATGGAAGATGAAGCATTTTTAGTGAAATTCCCTGGTGTTGGGAAGAAAACAGCCCGACAAATGATTCTTGATTTAAAAGGGAAGCTAGGTTCTCTATTGGATAAAGTAGAATTGCCAAGTGGGGAAGATGAACTACCTCTATTCGGTGTGAATCCACATAAGCAGGAATTAGAAGAGGCGATGATGGCTCTATCAGCTCTTGGATATTCTGAAAAAGAGCTTGAAAAAATCAAACCTCAATTACAATCCGAAGAAGAGTTACAAACGACGGAAAGTTATATGAAATACGCGCTAAAATTATTGTTGAAAATGAAATAAGAAGGAAGGGCGGACAATGGATCGAATCGTATCAAGTGAAGTAAATGAATTCGATGAACAATTTGAGCTTTCTCTCAGGCCCCAGAG
>JAAYHP010000078.1 GCA_012735355.1 Lysinibacillus sp.
ATAAAAAGCTCATTGATAGTCTCCATGACAGAATAATGGAACAAACAGCAAGAAAAAGTGAAGAAATTGATGTATTGCTCATCGGACGGGGGAGCAGCGATCAGGACGTAGAAAAGGATTTCAGCAAAATCGCTAATCACCTGCATAAACGTTTTAATTACGGGAAAGTTGATATTTGTTTCTTATATGGTAGGGGGCCATCCTTCGAAGAAAAGTTGAAAACTTTAGGTAAAGGGGAAAAACCTGTATTTATTGTGCCCTATTTTTTATTTACCGGATTGTTAAAGATGGGTATTCAAAAAAAGGTTGAAGAATATGGGTTTTCTAAGAAACAAGTTGTTTTATGTGAATGTTTGGGCTACGACGAAAATGTTCGACAAGTGTTAATTGAACGGGTTGAACAATCACTATTTTCATTAGTGGGGAGTGGTTGAAATGGATAAGAAACAACAAAATATGGAACAGGCAATTAATAATTTGAAGAAAATGGTAAGCACGATGAGTCATGGTTCTATCACATTAGTTATTCAAGATAGCTATATTGTTCAAATCGAAAAAAATGAAAAAATCCGATTAAAATAAATTCATTTGTAGAGGTGTATAGTGTGTTAGAAGTCAATAATAGTCCTTTTAATGAAAAGCAAGTACAACAATTGAATGAATTGTTGGCAACGTTAACTACACAACAAAAAATTTGGTTAACTGGTTTTCTATCTGCAAGTGTTGCTAGTGGAACGGTGGTGGAAGTTCCGAAAGCAACACAAGGGGAAGCAGCACCTATCGCAACAAATGAGCCAGTGAGTAAAAACATTACCATTTTATATGGAAGCCAGACAGGGAATGCCCAAAAACTTGCTGAAAACTTTGGTGAACAGTTGAAGAATGTAGGTTTTGATGTAACCGTTCAATCGATGAGCGATTTTAAAACGAATGGATTAAAAAAGCTTCAATATTTACTTGTTATTGCAAGTACTCACGGTGAAGGAGAGCCACCGGACAATGCCATTAGCTTCCATAGTTTCTTACATGGAAAAAGGGCACCAAAATTAGAACACGTAAAATTTGCTGTGCTTTCATTAGGGGATAGTTCTTACGAATATTTCTGCCAAACAGGAAAAGATTTTGATGCGCAGCTTGAAAAATTAGGTGCTGAGCGTATTGTAGAGCGAGTTGATTGCGATTTAGATTATGCTGAGCCAGCTGAAAAATGGTTTGAAGCTGTAAAAGAAAAATTACAAGGAGATAGTTCTGTGCAATTATCTCACCAAGAAGCTACAGCGACGGTTTTGCAAGAAACGGTTACTTATAATCGTAAAAATCCATTTTCTGCTGAAATTATCGAAAAAATCAATTTAAATGCAGAAGGATCCAATAAAGAAACAATCCATTTAGAACTATCCCTTGAAAACTCAGGAATTACATTCGAACCGGGTGATAGTTTAGCGATTATACCTATTAATAATGAAAACCTTGTCCATTCCCTTATTTCAGCTTTAAAATTTGATGCAACTACGAATGTCGTTATCGATGGGGAATCTATAACATTGGAAGAAGCTCTAACGAAAGTACTGGAGATCACTTTATTAACAAAGCCTTTAATGAGAAAATTAGCAGACTATACGGAAAATAAAGAGTTTCATAAATTAATATCTGATGAAGAATCCGTAAAAGCTTATATTTTTGGTCGTGATTTATTAGATGTTGTTGAAACATTTGGACCATTTAAGTGGGATGCACAAAGCTTCGTTAATCTTTTACGAAAAATGCCTGCACGTCAATACTCTATTTCTAGCAGTCTTTCAGCTTACCCTGAAGAAGTGCATGTCACGGTGGGAGTCGTTCGTTATGAAGTAGACGAAAGAGAGCGATTAGGAGTTTGTTCAACGTATATTGCTGACCAATTAGAAGTGGGAGACAAGGTGCAAGTTTACATTCAACAAAATCCGAACTTTAGATTACCGAATGATGAGACACCAATTATCATGATTGGCCCAGGAACTGGCGTAGCACCTTTCCGCTCCTTTATTCAAGAGCGAGAGGAACGAGGGGCAACGGGAGAAAATTGGTTATTCTTCGGTGATCAACATTTCGTGACAGATTTCCTTTATCAAAAAGAATGGCTCGATTATTTGAAATCGGGTGTTCTGACAAAAATGGATGTTGCATTTTCTCGGGACCAACCGGAAAAAGTGTATGTTCAACATAAAATGCTGAAGCGATCTGCTGAACTATATGAATGGTTAGAAAGAGGCGCTGTCGTGTACGTTTGTGGTGATAAAGGAATGGCGAAAGATGTTGAAGCTACGCTGTTACAAATTATTGAAAAAGAAGGAAATAAAACGGAAGAAGAGGCTAAGGAATATATAGAAAAGTTGCGCAGTGAAAAACGTTATCAGCGGGATGTATATTAAGGAGGATGTAGACGTGACAAAGAAAGTTGTGTTACCTCCACAGGAGGGTAAACCTAGTGATGTAGAGGAAATGAAGGCGGCAAGTAACTATTTGCGCGGTACATTAGAACAATCGATGCAAGACGAATTAACTTCTGGCATTCCTGATTTAGATAACCGATTAATGAAATTCCACGGTAGTTATTTGCAAGATGACCGTGACCAGAGACTGGAACGGGAACGGAAAAAGTTAGAACCTGCTTATCAATTTATGGTGCGTTTACGAATGCCAGCAGGTGTGGCAACATCTAAGCAATGGTTAAAATTAGACGAATTAGCGGATAAATACGGCAACGGTTCTATTAAACTAACGACGCGGCAAACGATTCAATTCCATGGTATTTTAAAATGGAATATGAAAAAACATATGCAAGAAATAAATTCTGTTTTGCTAGATACGATTGCAGCTTGTGGAGATGTGAACCGAAATGTAATGTGTAACGCCAATCCATATCAATCGAATTTACATCGAGAAGTTTCGGATATAGCTTCTCAAATTAGCCAACATTTATTACCAAGAACAAATGCTTATTATGAAATTTGGTTAGATCACGAGAAGGTAGTAGATACCCAAGAGGAACAAGAACCGATTTATGGTGCATTGTATCTACCACGTAAATTTAAAATTGGAATTGCCGTTCCACCTGCCAATGACGTAGATGTATTTTCTCAAGATATCGGCTTAATTGCCGTTGTGGAAAAGGATGAATTAATCGGCTTCAATGTTGCCATAGGTGGCGGTATGGGAATGACCCATGGAGATACGAAGACATATCCTCAATTAGCTCGGGTAATTGGGTTTGTTGCGAAAGAAAAAATCGTCGATGTTTGTGAAAAAATTATGACGGTACAAAGAGACTAAGGTAATCGATCTGTTCGAAAAAATGCTCGCTTTAAATATACGATCGATCGATTAGGATTAGACAATGTGAAACAAGAAATTGAGGCTCGTTTAGGATATCAATTTGAAGAGGTGCGTGAATTCCATTTCGATCATACGGGAGATCGCTACGGTTGGATAAAAGGTGAAGATGGAAAGTACCACTATACGTTATTTATTCAAAATGGACGCATTCGTGATTTTGACAATTATCCATTAAAATCAGCTATACGGGAAATTGCTGAAATTCATAAAGGGGAATTCCGATTTACAGGAAATCAAAATTTAATTATTGCCAATGTAAGTAGTCGTGCAAAAAAAGGAATTCAACAAATTATAGATAAATATGGGTTAACAGAAAGTGAAAATTATTCTGCACTACGTCGCAACTCCATTGCTTGTGTGGCGCTACCAACTTGCGGTTTAGCAATGGCGGAAGCGGAAAGATATTTGCCAACCCTCATTGAAAAAATTGAACCGATTTTAAAAGAATACGATTTATACGATCAAGATATCGTTATCCGCATGTCCGGTTGTCCGAATGGTTGCTCAAGAGCCGCTATGGCTGAAATTGGATTTATCGGAAAAGGGCCAGGGAAGTATAATTTGTATTTAGGTGGAAGCTTTAAAGGTACCCGTTTAAATAAATTGTATAAAGAGAATATAGGGGAAGAGGAAATTTTAGCTACGTTAAAGCCGATCTTTGAGCATTATGCGAAAGAGCGACAAGATGGTGAATATTTTGGGGACTTTGTTATCCGTGCCGGCTATGTAGAGGCGGTAACGGATGGTAGACAGTTCCACCAACAAAATGTAACTGTATAAATATTTAATTGTGCAAAATAAAAAAATACCCTGAATCTGTTAGCTTTGTCTAACAGTTACAGGGTATTTTGCTGTGTAAATGACTAGTTACTAATGTTACATTAAACTATTTTACCATTAAGTCTCCAATATCCCATTTAGTTGTATTAAGATTTAACATATTCTCAATGGCTAAAGCAACCTCGTAAATAACTTTTTCGTTGTTACTTCTTGAAATAATTTGTAGTCCTATTGGCATGCCAGTTTGTGACTGACCACAAGGAATTGAAATGGCTGGCAATCCTAGATAGTTAAACGGCGATGTATTTTTCAATATCGTCCATCGTATATGTCCCTCGTCATTAAGTAATCGTCTTTCTTTTATGCCTGGCGGTAGTATTGGAACTGTTGGGGTTATTAGAACGTCAACTGTTTCAAACAACTTGTTAATTTGTTTTATTAATTTAGGTTGCCTTCTTAAAGCCAATGCGTACTCATACCCTTTAATATCGATTCCTGTTAATAATCGTTCGCTAACTTCTTTACCGAAAAGCGATGGATATCGTTCAAAATTCTCTCGGTTGTTAGCGTAGGCCTCTGTTCGTAAGATGGTTTTTTTATGTTCAGTAATTTCGTTTAACGACGGGAGTTCAATTATTTCAATGGATGCCTTATTAGCTATTAATAATTTTAATACATTATCTAAAGAATTTTTAACATCTTCATCCAAATGCTCATAGAAGTATTCTAAGGGAATACC
>JAAYHP010000079.1 GCA_012735355.1 Lysinibacillus sp.
ATACCACCTATTGCTGGAATTGCGATCATCGCAACGATTGCTAAAATAACAACTACCGCTAAAACTTCAATTAATGTTAAACCTTTCTCATTTTTAATACGTTTTTTCAATAAATTAAACATAAAATGACCTCCTCTATGGTTTGTATGTAATGTGTTTTGTTTCTGTTCGGACATTTCTTTCACTCTTTTCATCACCTCCTTTAAATAGTCCGAACATAGAAACACCATTACATTTGTTCATATAAACTAAACATTGGTAAGAATATCGCTGCTACGATTCCCCCTACGATTATCGCTAAAAAGAGAATCATGAGCGGTTCAATTAACGATTTTAATGTATCGACGGAACGATCTACTTCCGCTTCGTAAAATTCCGCCACTTTTTCTAACATTAATTCAAGGGAGCCGGTAGATTCCCCGATAGATACCATCGATGTAACTAGTGGTGGGAAAAGCCAACTTTTTTCTAAAGGCTCTGTTAAAGTACTTCCCTTTTCCAAGCTATTCCGAGCATCTCGAATAACTTCTCCCAATATCGGATTGTTTACTACTTTTTCAACAATTATTAAACATTGTAAGATTGGTACGGCACTGCTAAATAACGATGCAAGAGTTGACATCATTCGTGCAATAACCGATTTTTGTAATAATGGTCCAAATACAGGCATTTTTAAAAGTAAATAGTTAACAGTGTAATGAAACTGTTCATTCTTTTTATATAAATAAACTAAAATGATTATAGTAAGAACGATTAACCCGAGGGCTATATACCAATATAATTGTAGCCATTCACTAATTTTAATGGTGATTACCGTAATTGTTGGTAGTTCTGCCCCCATACTTTCAAAGGTTTCTGTAAAGGATGGAACAACCGAAATCATGATAAATCCTGCAACTAAAATCGTTAAACAGAGCAACACAAGTGGGTACGTCATCGTCGACTGAATTTTTTTCTTTAAATTAAATTGTTTTTCAAAAGTAGTTGCAAGCTTATCTAAAGTAGAATCCAAATTCCCCGACACTTCAGCAGAAGCCATCATATTGATGAACAACTCGGGGAAGACTTTTGGGTTTTTCCGCGTTGCTTCTGAAAAGGGGATCCCTGTTCGAATGTCTTCCTCTACTTGCTCCAAGGAGCTTCTTAATACTTTACTCGTCGTTTGCCGAGCTAAAATATTCGTTGCGTCAACAATCGTTACCCCTGCACGGATTAACGTGGCGAATTGCCTGCAGTAAATTACGAAATCTTGATGCTTTACCTTTCCGCCACCTAAATTTATATCTTTATCAAGAATGCTGGTCGACTCGTTGACTTCCCGGGGATTGATGCCTCGTTCACGAAGTTTCGTGATTGCGGCATTTTTACTAGATGCATTGATTTTCCCCTTCGTCACTTCTCCTGTTTTAGTTCTTCCAACATACCTGTAAACTGTCAATTGTAATCACCAACGTTCATGTATGGTTTGACTTCCTCCAATGACACTTTCCCTCGCGCTAGCAACTCCTGGATTGAAGTTTGCAATGTGTGCATTCCTAACGCACGGCTTGTCTGCATAATGCTTGGAATTTGATGAATCTTTTCATTTCGAATTAAATTCGTCACAGCTGGTACAGCCACTAAAATTTCCGTCGCTGCTACACGGCCTGGTGCATCTTGTCGAGCGAACAAGCGTTGGGAAATAATCCCTTGCAACACATTGGCTAGCTGAATACGAATTTGCCCTTGTTGGTAGGGTGGAAACACGTCGATAATTCGATCAATTGTCGTCGGTGCACTCGATGTATGTAACGTTCCAAAAACTAAGTGTCCCGTTTCCGCTGCCGTAATAGCAGTGGAGATTGTTTCCAAATCCCGCATTTCTCCAACGAGAATAACGTCAGGGTCTTGACGGAGGGCAGCCCTTAGCCCACTAGCAAAATCTTTCGTATCTAATCCCACTTGCCGTTGATTCACAATGGACTTTTTATGATGGTGAATAAATTCAATTGGGTCTTCCAACGTAATGATATGCTTAGCCTTCGTTTCATTAATATGATTAATTAATGCGGCAAGTGTTGACGATTTCCCGGACCCGGTTGGACCTGTCACTAATACAAGGCCATGGGGTTTTTCCGCAAGATCGTATAATACTTTTGGCATCTCTAAAGATTCAATCGTTGGAATAATTGATGGAATTAATCGGAATGCCAGTGCTGGAACGTTTCTTTGATGATAAGCATTTACACGAAAGCGACATTTGTCACCTAGGGAATAGTTAAAATCCGTCTCACCTTTTTCTTTATATTCCAATTGTTTGTATCCCGGTAAAATGGTTTTTACTATTGCTTGAATATCATCATTTGTTAATTCAACATCTCCATACCTTTCCAGCTTTCCATGGATGCGATACACTGGCGGAGTGCCTATCGTTATGTGTAAATCCGATGCCTTTTGTTCATAGGCTCTTTGCAGTAAATCATGGATTGAAAAAATCATAAGCACTTCCCTCTCTATTCCACCGTTGCTACACGCAATACTTCTTCCGTTGTCGTATGACCATCTAATACTTTCAAGAAGCCATCGCCGAGGAGTGTTCGATATCCTGCTTCTTTCATATAATCCATAATGGCTGGGATTCCTTTACGATTTAAAATGAGCTCCCTCACCTTTCGATCAATCGGCAAAATTTCATGGATTGCAAGCCGGCCTTTATAACCGGTATGGTTACAAGCAGGACAACCTCTACCTCGTTGAACGGTTTCAATTCGTAAACCTTGATTTTTAAACAGCTCGATTTCCCGCTCCGTTGCTGGTACTGTTTGAGCACAGTCGCGACAAACCCGTCGAACTAAACGTTGCGCCATTACACCTACAACTGAAGATGTAATTAAGAATGGTTCAATCCCCATATCTTCTAAACGGGAAATAGATTCAACCGCACTGTTTGTGTGCAAAGTACTTAATACTAAGTGTCCCGTAAGAGCTGCTCGCGTCGCAATTTCTGCCGTTTCCGTATCCCGAATTTCCCCAATCATGACGATATCCGGGTCTTGACGTAAGATCGAGCGAAGTCCTGCAGCGAAGGTTAATCCTACTTCTTCCTTCACTTGAATTTGGTTTACACCTTCTAAACGGTATTCCACCGGGTCTTCAACAGTTATGATGTTAACCCCTTCTTGGTTCAAATGGGTTAAAGCAGCATATAGTGTAGTCGATTTCCCAGAACCAGTTGGACCAGTAATTAACACAATTCCGTTAGGTCGCGCTATCATGTTGCGGAATAATTGTTCATTTTGCTTACTGAAACCAACCTTATCAATACTCGTTGCTGCGTTACTTAAATCAAGAATACGCATAACGATCTTTTCACCATAAATGGTCGGTAAAGTCGATAAACGAATGTCCACCGGTCGGAAATTGATCGTTGTTTTTATACGACCGTCTTGTGGCACACGGTTTTCTGTAATATTTAAATTCCCCATAATTTTAATGCGGGCGGTAATCATGTTTTGCATATGTTTTGGCAGTGAACGTTCTGTACGAAGCACACCGTCTACCCGATAGCGAACGCGAAAATCCGTTTCTTGAGGGTCAAAGTGAATGTCACTTGCCCTTTGAATAACCGCATTGGAAATTAGTTGGTTTACTAGACGAACGATCGGTGAATCGTCATCCGTAATTTGCTCTTCAACCGTTTCAGGAGCAGCAATGTTAATATCGGACATAGCCGCTTCCATCGATTCTTGCAAATCATAGTACTTCGAAATTGTTCGAAACAGGTCATCTTTTGCTGCAATAGCCGTTTCAATTTGGCACCCTGTAGCCATTCGGACTTCTTCAATGGCGAAATAGTCCATCGGGTCTGCCATGGCAATGAACAATTTATTTTTATCTCTCCGGATTGGCATGAGCATTGCTCTTTTCGCCAGTTCTGCTGGTACTAAATGAAGCACTTCCGGATCGATGGAATATTGGTTTAAGTTAATGTGGGGAACTCCTAGTTGGAATTCAAGTACTTCTATTAATTGTTGTTCTGTTAAAAAGTTTTCTTGAATTAAAAAGTCCCCTAGTTTTACATCGCTCGTTTTATTTTTTAATGCATAATCTAGTTGCTCCTCGGTAATAACCCCTGCTTCAACAAGCAAGTCACCTAGTCGCTTTCGATTTTTCGTAATCATCTTGCTCTCTCCTTTCTAAGGAGTTATTAAATTTCCACCTTTATCATATTTAGGAGCTTGAGTTTTCCCTTTACCTTCATTGTTTTGAAGATTACCTATTTCTTCGTCAGATACTTCATTACTATCATCGTAATCTGGTAATCCATCACCATCTAAATCTAAGTTTTCTACTTTCGTAGAACTGTTGTTAGTTTTTCCTGAATTCGTAATTGTGCCGCTTGTCTCTTCAGGTTGTCTAGATGAATTCAGCACAATGCGATTCACTGGTGCATAGTAATCTCTACTAATTTGTTGTTCTTCTACTTCACCATTCTCTGTCATCACTCTCGTTACCGTTACTCGGAGTCCCGGTTTTCCTTCTTGAATAAGCTTTGTCCCACCGATTGGCAAGTCATTGGAATAACGGTTAATGATTCGAGGTGCAATGGATTCTTTATTTATACGAATCTTTACATCTGCTTCCTTCACCGTAGAATAGAGTTCCACTTTTAAAGAATCTTCTTCAACGGCTAATTTTAATAAGTATGGATTTGCTGAAAAATTAGCAAATTGTAAATCTTTCTTTGAATAACTATCTACACGAGCATCTAACCCAGGTTGTAAATAATTAGGAATTTCTCCTTGGGAGTGTCTTTCGATTATGTCAACTTTCCCTTGTAAAACGGTGAAATATACCATAGAACTAACAAAGTCGAGTCCTTCACGATTCGCTAAATTTACCATATCACCTAAATTTTCAAGCAGTGAAAAAGGTTCATTTGGTTTCAATACCGTTTCGTTTAACATTTCTACTAAATCGTGAACACCTTGTGCTGTTTCAGGAATTGTTTCAATCGTTAAAGCTATTCTTTCGTTTTCTAGTAATGTCGTATCAGCTACAACAGCTTCTATTTCATGTGATCTTAAATAAGAAGCCTGACTAATTACTCGCGAGTAAGTTTCATCCGTATCCCAAATAGGTATGTTGGAAATTCGGTTCCTTACAATCTCACTTTCCGAAATTTCGATTGGAATATGCACTTCTTTATCTGGCATCCAAAATAAGAAAAACGGTTTATCTGTTAAACTTTTATAATTTTGCATAGTTCTATCTATATTAAATTGTATTTCTTGTGGATCAATTGTCAGTTCAGCACCGCCACCTTGTTTAATGATTGATTCCTCTTGCCATTCTTGTATCGCATTTTGCAGCGCTGCCTTTATTTCATCCTCTTTTAAATCAGTAACGTTCACTCCACCAATGGTAGAACCTTTTTTACCTTCCCCATCAGCAAAAGCTTTTAATGAACTTTGTGCTGGAAAAAGTATGCAAAGAATTGCCACAACCATTACTAGAATGAAGGTGAATGTTTTATATGATTTAATATACTTCAATATTATCCACCTCTGATATCATATTTTTAACTATTTCGACTAATTATTACCAATTTTGTAGTTATTTTAACCTCTATCAACAAGGTACACAAATAGAATACAATAATTTTACATTTTTTGTATGATTCTTTTTTCCTATTTTCTTGAATAAATTATATACACATTTTGAAAATCTCCTAAATAACTAGAAATTTTTCTCAACTTTCCAATGAACTTTTATGTATAAATCAATGAATAACAATGGTACTCTTACACTATAATTATATGACATTAGTACCTTCCTGTATGTGGATAATATTTGTAAATAATGTTACAAGTTTGTAATATTTTCTCTAAAACTAACTTTCTAACCTTTCAAAGTAATTAAATATTCCTAACATTCGTTTGTGACAATGATGAGGCAAAATCAGATTGTATCTAGAAATTTCTTAAACTTTAGAGTAAATTGAAAATAGTTTCTCAATCACTAATTAAGAAGGTGCTTATCTTGAAACATTTTTTTAACGAAAAAGGCGGTATTGTACTAAAAATATCTGTCATTTTTGTCGTTGCCCTATTACTTCTAAGCGCAATCGCAATCGTATATTTTACTATTAAAGATCAAAACATTGAATTTTCAGAGGAAGTTATAGAAGATGCAACAAAAGTGGCAGAAATGGAGTTAAATAAAGCCTTTGCGGTGACGGAAGAGTACTCTTTCGAAGAGCGATTTGAAGCCATTCAATCCATCGGTTATACCGAGCCAGAAGAAGGCCAATATTCCATCTTTACTTTCGAAAAAATCTATGATGAAGATATTGACTATTACGTCATATTAAAATTAAAACCCCACGAGCAATATAAACATTTAACTAGAATTAACGTATCTGTTTTCGATCGAGAAAACAGAGCTCTTATTGTAGAAAAAGAAAATGTATTAACATGGAAAACGGAAGAAACAAATAATAATTCTTAAT
>JAAYHP010000080.1 GCA_012735355.1 Lysinibacillus sp.
AAGAGGTTGGGACATATAGCTAATTTAATTAAGAATCAGTGAAGAAGCATAGTAAAAAAATGATATGCAACGAAAATCAATTTTCAGTTTAATATCAAAAACTCATCATTTTCTTTTAAGAGAAAATGATGAGTTTTTACTTTTGTCCAAACCTCTTTTTAGTTTATTTTATCTCTACTTGGCCGATTTTTTCGAAAGTTTTTAAGTCATAGCTTTTGATTTCCTTATTGGCTACCGTATACAATGCATCTCTGATATAAAGTAATCGGGAAATGTTTGACTCCCAATCTTCATACAATTCGCCTTATTTTGCAGGGATAATTAAATTTCCTTTCAATTGAATCCCCTTTTCCGGTGTAATTTCGTATACTAATGCTCCGGAACCTTTGTATGTTACTCCGTATTGGCCCCCTTCTTCATACAACATCACCGGAAATCCATAATAAGAATAACCTTCATGTCGAAATAGTGCTTTATGATTGTATTGCACTTCAGAATATGTTCCCCTCCCACCAATTATTTCCGTATCTTTTTCTTTCGGATTTGCGAAGTCAGACACATCAAATAAAGAAATTTTCATTCCCTTTGTCGTCACAAACGGTTCCTTCGACCAAGGTTCCATTCGCAATTCTGTATCGTATCCGATGCCGATTAAATGATTTTCATCTAGCGGATGTAAATAGTTGCTAAAGCCCGGGATTTTTAATTCTCCTAATACTTTCGGATTCTTTGGATCTTCCATATCAATCACAAACAATGGATCCGTTTCTTTGAATGTAACGATATATGCTTTTTCCCCCATAAAACGAGCGGAATAAATCCGTTCTCCCCTCGCAAGGTCCGTTACTTCTCCTACCTTTTTCAAGTTTTCATTTAAAATAAATAAATGGTTTTTAGAGTTAGCATTCGCTCCCCAAGCAGAACCTTCTGTTGTTGCGATACGGAAGTAACCCTTATATTCATCCATCGAGAATTGATTCAACACATGGCCATCAACCATGCCTGAAGCAGTGAGTTCGATGTTTGTTCCATCGATAGAAAACTTGTAAATATTCGTTTTTTGTTCATATGGCTTAACTGACATTGATGTAGTCGTATTTGAAACCGTATCTGACACATCCTCTAAGATGTTTAGCTGTAAATCCATTGGTACTACTGGACCGTAATTAATAGCCGTTAAATATAGAGCATGTTCAGACATGTAAAGCGTTGAGCTGCTTCCTAAATAGCCTTTCGTATTCACTTTTTTCGATGATAAATTTGTTAAATCGATGGCTGAAATCACCGTATAGGAAGGTTCCATGGAGCCTGGAATAATAGCAATATCTTTTACATCCATCGGCGTCGTTTTTTCATCTTCATAAAGATGCGGGCGAAGTTCATCCCCATCTTCCATCATCCAGTACATTGGAGAAAAGTTTGTCACTACATATAGGACACCTTCATATTTGCGAATGCCATTTATATTTCCCTCTTGCCCAAACTCCTTCACAAGCTTTGGACTAAAGGCTCTACTCACATCATAGACCGCCACTTTCGTGAATGTTTTACCACCGTAATATCTTTTTTCATTATTTCGTGGGTCTTCTATAAACTCATCATAAAGGACAATCAGCAAGTTCCCTTCTTTCATTAGTTGCATCGGGTGTCCTTTCCCTTTTAATTGAATCGTACTAACATGTTTTAAGTTTTTTGGATTTTCTGCTTCTACAATTATAATTTTTCCGTCCTTCGTTGCGTAAATATATTTGCCGTCGGTGATGACGATATCCCCTTCATCAATATCTTCCACTTGATTATTTGTCGCCGAGTGACCTCCAGAAGAAGAACTATCGTTAGCTGTAACAGCAGTTTCTTCTACAGCACTTTCCCGATGGATTGTTATATTGTAATCGCTCCGGATGTTGCGTATCGCTTTAAAATATTTTTCTAAATCTTCCACGGACTGAATCGATTCCAGCTGTTCAATTACTTCGAATTCAAGCTTTTGCTTCTTTATCGACTTTTGAAAAGCCTTACTTTCAATGTGTAGAACATATTTGCCTACCCCTACGTTTTCAATCCTTAATGATCGTTTATTTTCTTGTAAAGTAATTTTTGCTTCCACTTTCTCCCCATTCTCATCTGTCACATACACTTCACCTTCTTCAATAGCCTTTTCATCTAGTATTTCGGAAAGATGAACGTCATATGGATGCCCGGAAAATACGGTGGAGGCTGCACTGACTTCAACGTTTTTACTGAAAATCACGAAAACGATACTCAAGACAAAAGGAAGTAGTACTAATCCACCTACATACAATTTTTTATTCATTTGCTCTCACTCCTTTTTAGTTCCTTTTCAATGGATTAGACTAGTGAATTTCAATTTTGTTACATCATTACGAGGATACTTTTTGAACTTTTGGTAAATTATTTCTTTTATTTGTACCATCCCGAACCCTTTCCGCATAAAAAAACGTGAAGCATTGACAACTTCACGTTCTGAACTATTATTCAAATGGCCATTTAGGCAAAGTGTGAGATAAAGGTTTATCTTTCCGATAACCTAATACATAGTCCGCTTGCATAATCGTGTGGATTTCCCGAGTTCCTTCGTAAATAACCGGCGCTTTCGAATTTCGCAAATATCTTGCAACAGGATAATCATCGGAATAACCATAAGCCCCATGGATTTGCACCGCATCATCTGCAGCTTGATTTGCAAAATTACACGCTTGCCATTTCGCTAAAGATGTTTCCCTCGTATTCCGTACGCCTTTATTTTTCAATTCTCCAACGCGATAAACGAGCAAACGACTCATTTGATATCCTGCTTCCATATTGGCAATCATTTGCTTCACTAATTGATGCTCGCCGATCGGCTTACCGAAAGTTTCCCGCTCGTGGCAATACTTTACGCTCGCTTCCAAACATGCTTGAATTAATCCAACGGCTCCTGCTGCCACTGTAAAACGCCCATTATCTAAAGCAGACATGGCAATTTTAAAGCCTTCTCCTTCTTCACCTAATCGGTTTTCTACCGGGATTTTGACATTATCAAAAAACAATTCCCCCGTATTTCCTGCTCGGATACCATATTTATTTTTAATGGCTTTCGATGAAAAACCAGGAAAAGTTCTTTCCACTATAAAAGCTGAAATTCCATGATGTTTTTTTGATTTATCCGTATAAGCAAAAACAATGAAATGATCTGCCACATCACTCAATGAAATCCATGTTTTTTGCCCGTTTAAAATGTAATAATCCCCATCTCTTACTGCAAAAGAACTCATTGCGGCTACATCTGAACCTGCACCAGGCTCCGTTAAACCAAAGGCGCCTATTTTCTCACCTTTCGCTTGTGGCACTAAATATTTTTGCTTTTGTTCTTCCGTTCCCCATTGAAGCAAAGTTAAGCTATTTAATCCAATGTGCACGGATACCGCCGTTCGAAAAGCAGTATCCCCCCGCTCTAATTCTTCACATACAATAGCTAAACTATTGTAGTCCATCCCTGCTCCGCCATATTTTTCAGGAATGCAAACGCCCATTAACCCTAAATCCGCTAGCCTCTTCCAAATTTTTGGGTCAAAGGCACCTTTTGCATCCCATTCGCCAATATAGGGCATAATCTCCGCATCAACAAATTGTCGTACCGTTTTCCTTAGCAACTCTTGTTCTTCCGTAAAATCAAAGTTCATAACAATCACCTTACCATTTCACGATTGACGAACGATGGGATGTTTCTTTAATGACAACTCCTCGTTTACCCATTTTTTCAATATATTCTTTTCCTGGTACGATCGTTTCTGGCGGGAATACGCCACGTTTCGTTATCGTACCCTCCGCTATCATGATGGCAACAGATGAAATCGTACCAGCTGTTACTTGAGCCATCGCTGTCATCTCTGAATTTTCATCTCGTTTTAAAATCGTTTCGTATTCGTATGTCACTTGTTCACCGGATTTTTCTCCTACAATAATTGCGCGGAGCACAACCGCATCTTGCTTTTTCCCTAAATATAACTTTTTCTTTAATGCTTCTCGGACAACGGAACGAACCTTTACTTCAACACCGTCCACATTGACTACGTTATCACGATCGAAGAAACCTAAATCCCTTAATAATCGGAACTGTTCTGCATGACCTTTGTAGCGAACTGTTTTATACTCCAAAGTTTTTACGTTCGGGAATGTTTTATGGAGGGTAGAAGTACCTCCAGCAGTATAGAACGCTTCTAACGTACCAAATTGATCAAAGTAAATAGGCTCTACCCCTGTAAGAGATTCCACTTCCGTTAATTGACCTTTTTGAATGATTTTTGCTGGCTCTGTATAGTGATCAATGACACCTTCTAAAGAAAATACCCGAGTATAATTTAAAGGTGGTTCTGGCTTCACTGGAATACCGCCAACATAAAGTTGAATCGACTCAACATGATCTAACTTCGATGCACCATACCCTACTAAAATATTAATCATTCCTGGCGCTAATCCTAAATCAGGAATAATTGTAACGTTTTTTTCCTTCGCTTTATCATCAAGGCTTAAAATATTATCCGTAATATTTCCGATATGTCCTCCTAAATCGATAGAGTGAACCCCTGCATTAATCGCTGCTTTTGCCACCCGTTCGTTGAACTCATAAAACAGTGCATTGACACACACATTTCCCTTTGAAATGACTTCTTGCAACTCTTGTTCATTTTCCGCATCTAATTTTACCGCTTCTACCTTTTGTAAATTTGCTTCTTGGATAAAATCATTTACCGCTTGAATATCTAAGTCTGCTAAATATACTTTATCTACTTTATCGCTTGTACTCAAATCACGAGCAACTTCTCTCCCCATTAACCCTGCGCCTAATACTACTATTTTCATTCATAACATCCCCTTTTCTTTTTATTTATCTGTATCAATTTGTGCACGTTGAAGCTTGCCACTAAAGTCTACGTATATACTTTTCCATTCTGTAAAGACATCTAGTGCCGCTTGACCGGAATCCCTGTGACCATTACCTGTTCCTTTCGTTCCCCCAAATGGTAAATGGATTTCTGCCCCCGTTGTTCCAGCATTCACGTACACAATCCCCGTATCTAAATCTCGCTGTGCTTTAAAAATGTTATTCACATCTTGTGAGAATATAGAACTCGATAAACCAAATTTCACGCTATTGTTTATTTCAATGGCTTCTTCTAAACTATTCACTTCAATAATACTTAATACAGGACCAAAGACTTCTTCTTGTGCGATGGTCATATGAGGCAATACATCAGTAAAAATCGTTGGCTCATAGTAATAGCCTTTATCGAAAGGTGGTGCTGTGATGATTTCTCCACCTGTAAGTAACCTTGCCCCTTCTTGTTTACCAATTTGGACGTATCGATGAATTTTTTCTAGTGCCGCTCGATTAATCACCGGTCCTACCTTCACATTTGGATCAAGACCGTCTCCTATCGTTAATTCGCTAATTCCAGTAACGAGTCGTTCCTCAAGTTCCACCTTCACATCTTTATGAACGATAACTCGGCTACATGCTGTGCAACGTTGTCCTGTCGTTCCAAAGGCACTCCAAATGATGCCTTCAACTGCTAAATCTAAATCCGCATCGTCCATCACGATCACTGCATTTTTCCCGCCCATTTCAAGGGAAACTTTCTTTAAATGACGTCCTCCAAGTTCGGCTACTTTGCTCCCTGTTGCATTGGAGCCTGTGAAAGAAATCACTTTTACATCTGGGTGTTCAATTAGAGCTGTACCGACAGTAGGGCCATTACCAAAAACAATATTCATAACTCCCTCTGGCAAACCTACTTCCTCGAATATCTTACCTAATTCATATGCCATAAGAGGTGTTTCAATGGAAGGTTTCCATACGACGGCGTTTCCCGCTACAATGGCAGGGAATGACTTCCACGTGGCGATGGCGATAGGGAAGTTCCAAGGTGTAATAATTCCGACTACACCAACGGGGCTTCTAACGCTCATGGCAAATTTATTCGGCAATTCTGAAGGGGTCGTTTCACCGAACAAACGCCGTCCCTCTCCCGCCATATAAAAGGCCATATCAATGCCTTCTTGCACTTCACCTCGAGCTTCTTCAATCACTTTTCCCATTTCTTTTGTGAGGATTTTAGCTAAATGCTCTTTCTTTTCTTTTAATTTATAACCAATTTCATATAAATATTCTGCTCGCTTTGGAGCAGGAATGAGCGCCCACTGTTTTTGAGCTTGTTTTGCCGATTGTACCGCTTCATCTACTTCTTTTTTCGTGGAAAGGGGTACTTTTGCTAATTCCTCACCGTTCGCTGGGTTCGTGACTGTAACCATCTGGAGCTCCCTCTCAATCCAACGACCATGAAT
>JAAYHP010000081.1 GCA_012735355.1 Lysinibacillus sp.
GAGAATACCGTGCGTTCCAACTAAAGTAAAGAATGCTGAAGAGAACGCAGATTGTGTATAACCAAAACCAATTGAAACATAATGAGCGAACTCATAAATTTCTAGGGCTAGGAAACCAAGTCCTAAAAGAACTGTTGCCGTCATCCAAATTTGAACGCCTTTAAAATTATAGTTTTTCAAATGATACATCGCATATACAGATGTTAGTGAAGATGTTAAAAGGAACATCGTCATAACAAATGCTAATGGTAGTTCAAATAACTCCTGGGATGTAAATTGCATCCCAGCAGGACCTTTATTTCTTAAAGAGATATATGTCGCGAATAAACTAGCGAATAAAACAATGTCACTACA
Source organism: Lysinibacillus sp. (assembly GCA_012735355.1). GTDB lineage: Bacteria > Bacillota > Bacilli > Bacillales_A > Planococcaceae > Ureibacillus. Next base: position 355 of record JAAYHP010000081.1, read on the forward strand.
GATAAAAATCCAAATTCCGACAAATTTATTTCTACCTTCTTGCGTTACTCGTTCGGCATGTTCAGGCCATGTTTGAGGGGTAAATTTAGTCTGTTCCATTATTTAGATCCCCCTTTACCGTATAGTTCTTCTTCAATTGCGACGATTTCTTCTACATGTAAGTGATAACCTAAATCATCTTTAACTGAGCGTAAAATCATTGCAAGGATTGTTAATCCAATACCGAAACAAATTAACGGAATCGCCCAGTCATGACCTACTGCAGTTCCAGCTTTAACTTGGTCACCAATTGGACTATACAATGAACCAAAGGCTGCAATGAACATACCGATTGACATTACAAGCGGTAAAATTGAGTTGTTTGGCATATGAATATCGCCAAGTGGCTCAGCATATGTTACACCTTCTGGATTACCTTCTTGTTTTTCAATCCAGAATGGATCGTATCCACGAACAAGTGGAGTTTGTCTAAAGTTGTAGAATGGAATTGGTGTTTTAATAGACCATTCTAACGTACGACCATCTTTCCAGTAGTCGCGGCAGTTTAGTGGTGCAGATTTAATTGATAGCAACATGTTTAAAACGAGTAAAATTACACCAATTGCCATCATAATTGCACCGATAGATGAGATGAAGTTGAATAAATCCCATCCTTGACCTCCCATGTAAGTGAATACACGACGAGGCATACCCATTAATCCTAAGAAGTGTTGTACGAAGAATGTTAAATGGAATCCAATGAAGAAAATCCAGAATGTTAAGTATCCTAATTTATCATTCATCGCACGGTTAAATAGTAACGGCCAATAGAAGTGGAATGAACCAAAGATTGCCGTTACGATACCACCAACGATTACGTAGTGGAAGTGAGCAACGATAAAGTAACTATCGTGCAATTGATAGTCAAGTGGAGCAGTCGCCTGCATAACACCTGTTACCCCACCAGCAACGAAAGATGGGATGAATCCTAATGCATAGATCATTGGTACAGTTACTTTAATAGAACCGCCCCAAATTGTAAGAATCCAGTTAAATACTTTCATACCTGTTGGTACAGCAATCGCCATTGTTGCAACAGCGAAAATCGCGTTCGCAGTTGGACCAAGACCTACAGTAAACATGTGGTGAGCCCAAACCATGAATCCTAAGAAACCGATTAAAATCGTTGCGAATACCATTGAAGAGTATCCGAATAAACGTTTACGAGCAAATGTCGGAATAATTTCTGAGAATAAACCGAATGCTGGTAAAACTAGAATATACACTTCAGGGTGACCGAAAATCCAGAATAAGTGCTCCCAAATAATCGTGTTACCACCCATTGTATGATCGAAGAAGTTTGCTCCGAACATACGGTCAACTAACATTAAGAATAAACCAACCGTTAATGGAGGGAAAGCGAATAAAATTAATGTACTTGAAATTAGTGTAGTCCAAGTAAACATTGGCATACGCATAAACGTCATACCAGGTGCACGCATTGTAATGATTGTAACGATAAAGTTAAGACCGGAAATTAAAGTACCCGCACCAGAAATTTGTAAACCTAAAACATAGAAATCAATACCATGTCCAGGTGAATAAAGAGATAATGATGCATATGAAGTCCATCCTGCATCAGGTGCTCCACCCATAAAGAATGATAAGTGTAAGAACACAGCACCTAGGAAGAACAACCAGAAACCTAAAGCGTTCAGGAATGGGAATGCTACGTCTCGAGCACCAATTTGTAATGGTACAACCATGTTCATAAATCCGAATAATAAAGGCGTTGCTGCTAAGAATAACATCGTTGTACCGTGCATTGTTAATAACTCATTGAAAAAGCCGGCTGAAATAAAGTTGCTATTTGGATACATAAGTTGAATACGCATTAATAGCGCTTCAAAACCTGCGATGGCAAAGAATAAAAGTCCAGAGAATAAATACAATACCGCAAGTTTCTTATGGTCAACAGTTGTTAAATAGTCCCAAATAACCGCACCCACGCCTCTTTTCTTTGTGACTGCTACTGAGCTCACAACTTTAACCTCCTTATAAATTCTCTATCTATATTTACATTATTTTTCTACTGATAAGCCCATTAAATAATCAGCTACTGCGTTAACTTCCTCATCAGTTAAATCTTTGTATTTACCTGTCATTAAGTTTCCTGGCTTATACTTTTCAGGATCCTTAATCCATTCTACTAAACTTTCTTTATTGTAATCCATGAAACCTGCAACTCGGTTACGATCACCAAATGTTGCTAAGTTAGGACCTAAAGCTCCGCTAGTACCTACACCAGATACCGCGTGACAACCTAAACAATTTTGCGCAAACACTGCTTCACCTAAATCAGTTGATTCGCGATCAGCTGTTTGACCTTCTGTTGCTTGCATTGCTCCAACCCAAGCATCAAAATCTTCACGATTTAAAGATTTAACTTTAAAGTCCATTAAAGCATGGGAAGGACCACAAAGTTCAGCACATTTTCCGTACCAAACACCTTCTCCATTGTTTAAAGGAGCAGATTCTTCATCAAAGATTAGATAGAATTTGTTTACGTTTTCAACGTTAGTATCCATCTTTCCACCGATTGCAGGAATCCAGAATGAATGTTTAACATCCGCTGCAATTAAGTTGAAATAAACTTTTTCCTTAGTAGGAACTACTAGTTCTTGAGCAGTTACAATTCCTAAATCTGGGTATTCAAACTCCCACCAATATAATTTGGCTGTAACATTGACAGTCAATGACTTTTTGTTTCCATCTTCATCTACTACGTCCATCGCAGCCACATCACCAAATTTATAAGTAGCCATCACTGTTGGAACAGATAAAATTAATAATAGAATAATCGGAATAACTGTCCAAATTACTTCCAAAGTGTGACTACCTTCCACTTGTTTTGGCATGTAATCTTCACCGAGTTTAGAACGGCGGAATTTAGCGAAAGTAAGTAAATAAAGAACTGAAACTACTACTACTACTAAAGTCATAATACTTGTAGCTAGCATTAGCAGATTAAATTGCTCTTTTCCGACAGCCCCGGCTGGTCGAAGTGCAGAAATGTATTCCTCACCGCAACCTGATAGAATTACTGCGACCAGTGCTAACAACGGAAAAAGAGTCCATTTTTTAAGCCCTTTTTTCATAGCTTAATTAACCCCTCTTTCTTTTTGTTTGTCATGTCTAACAGGACATTGTTCTATCTATTTGAATTCTTGTTGAAGAAAGAATCCCTAATGAGAATAAATTGCCAATTGATAAAAATCAATTGTTTATAAAAAAGAACATGATTTATAAGTGCAAATCAGCAAAATTTTTATATCATTGAACAATTTTTGCAACATACACATAGTAAAAAAGATAATTATATTAGCAAATGTTACAATGTTAGAAAACATGTATAAAATACAACAATATCCATATTAGCATAGAATTACAAAATGATGAAATATCTTTTTCGGTGGAATAATTTGGATTCTTTTTTTATGCTAGTAACAACTTTCGCATATGGTTCATTACTAGATTTGAGTTTACAATGACAAAATTTGTAGTGGCAAGGAAAATCTTGCATATTTGGAAAATTAAATTTGAATCCTTTAAAAAATCCCCCTTTCAAATTTGTAAGCTTTACCTACTAAACTCTACTATAGCGAAAATTATGACGAATTTCTAGAGATTAAGTGAATTTTCAGTGAAGAGGCGCAATTTCATGCATTTTTTTCTATTTTATACAAAGCATATTATAGACAGGAATAATTTAATAGTAGTTTTGTGAAGTATTTTTCACATTTCTGTGAACAGATTGTGAAATTTCATAATTATTCTTTTGTAATAATTCTTTGAAGTTGTCTTTTTTTGCTGAATTCGCTATCATCATAAAAGCATAGCTTTTTGAGCAATCTTTATAGATATAAAAGTAGGTGTCATAAATGCAACATAAGTTTAATTGGATTTTAAAATGGGTTGCAGTTGCTACTACACTCGGCATGTTGCTTATTCTTTTAGGGGGAGCTCTCGTAACTAAAACCGATAGCGGTCTAGGTTGCGGACGAAATTGGCCAGATTGTAACGGTTCATTAATTCCAAAAGAAATAACAACAGAAGTGTTAATTGAGTTTTCCCATCGTTTTGTTACCGGTGCAGTCTCAATTCTAGTTTTAATATTAGTAGTTTGGACATGGCGAAAACTAGGGCATGTGAAAGGAGTTAAGTCTTTAGGCTTTTTAGCTATTTTCTTCCTCATTTTGCAAGCTTTAATCGGTGCTGCACAAGTGCTTTGGGGACAAGGAGATTTCATATTAGCACTGCATTTTGGAATTTCTCTAATTTCCTTTGCGGCGGTCATGCTACTTGCCATGATTGTCTTCGAAGTTGATCAAAAGTTTGATGCTGATCGGGTTTTCATCGGAAAGAAATTAAAATGGCATACTATTGGAGTTACTTTGTATTCATACATAGTTGTTTATACTGGGGCATTAGTTCGACACACAGATGCTAGTTTAGTATGTGGAGATTGGCCTTTCTGTCGAAATAACAAACCTTTCGAATTGCCAAACAATATGTATGAATGGGTTCAAATGAGCCATCGCTTAGCAGTTCTATTAATTTTCATTTGGCTCTTCTATATCATGATACATGCCATAAAACACTATAAAGACCAGCGTGTAATTTATTGGGGCTGGATCATTGCCTTTATTCTAGTAACCTTGCAAATTATTGCTGGATTATTAATCATAACAACTCGATTAAACTTAATCGTATCATTATTGCATTCATTATTAATTACTTTACTATTTGGTTTATTATGTTACATGATTCTTTTAATTGCACGAAGCACTCATAACGAAAAAAATAATTTATAATGAAAGAGGTTGGGACAAAAGTAAAGAGGCTGGGACAAAACAGCTTCAATAGAATGAAAAATGGGAATTTGAGCGAACTCAAATTCCCATTTTTCCACTTATTATCATTAATTCTTATAGATTCATACCTGTTGGCCGTGTATTTTCGTAAATTCACGGCCATTAAAGCGATACCTATTTCGTTTTCAACCTTCGATTTTCCTCGTACAGAAAATCGAGTGAAAC
>JAAYHP010000009.1 GCA_012735355.1 Lysinibacillus sp.
GTAGTAATTGATGTTGACTAGCTCCATTGTTTTCTTTTACAGACGAGAAAACTTGCTGAATTAACACATGATATGAATGGAATGGGAAATGAACAGATTCAACCCACTTCTTTCGCGCGAGTTCAACTAATGCAATGCTTTTCAAAAGGGCTTCTTTATTTACCGTTATAAACTCATAATGAGCTACTTTCCCTTCTCTACGACCCGTTCTACCTAATCGTTGTAAAAAGGAAGATACTGTATTTGGTGCATTATATTGTAATATTAGATCTAAATCACCAACATCAATTCCAAGTTCCATCGTACTTGTACATGCAACCATTATTTCATTTTCTTTTTGTAATAAATGTTCAGTCTGTTCACGGTATAATTTAGAAATGGAAGAATGATGAAGTCTACTATTTAATCCGATTTCATGCATTGTATTGGCTATTTTTTCAGCTAATGATCTACTGTCAGCAAAAAATAAACTCTTTTTATTTTTTATAATTGGTAGTACCCTTTCATATAGTTCATCCTCAGACGATTCATCTAAATACCTTATAAACAATTTAGTTTTTCGTTTTGTATTTGCGTCTGGTTGAATCAAAGATTGTTTTCTCTTACTTGAACCTTGCATCCAGTCCAATAATTCGTTTGGATTACCGATAGTTGCTGAGAGGCCTATCCTTTGAATATCAAATTTTGAATACTGCTGTATCCTTTCAATGATAGACATTAATTGAATGCCACGATCACTTCCAGCAAAATAATGTACCTCATCTATTACAACAAATCTTATATTTTCAAAAAGATTATTGTATAATTTATCCCGATTCATTAATAGAACTTCTAAGGATTCTGGGGTTGTGGCCATTATATGTTCTGGATTTAGTTTAAAATGTTTCTTGTCTCCATAACTAACCTCACCGTGCCATTTAAATGCATCAACCCCTATCAACGATCCCAGCTTTTTCAAACGATATTCCTGATTATTGAGCAAAGCACGGATGGGACTAATATAGATTACTGATAATGGTAAAAGTCCTTCTTCAAAAATAGTGCTTAAAATCGGAAAAAATGCTGCCTCTGTCTTTCCACCAGCAGTTGCTGCTTGAATAATAACATTTTTTCCTGCTAAGATTTCTGGGATACTATCCTCCTGAACTGCCCTTAATGATTTCCAACCTAATCTATCAATAATACCTTGTTGTAATCTCTTGGACAATAATGAAAAGCTCGTACTCATAATTCAACATCCACTGCCGTTTCTCGTCCTCCAGCAACTTCTATATTATGCTTAATTCTTTTGACAGTATGTGGACTAATGTTTAATAAAGAATGTACATCGTTTCCTTCTTTAGCGGCATCTAATACAAATAAAAACTCCCGTAAGAAAGTCCTTGGAAGTACAGTTATCTCTTGATCAAAAGCAATAGTAAATGAATCAACATATTGTTTTATAAATGTATCATCAATAACATTTTTGGGAACCCATTCGTGGACTAAACCATGTATTTCCCTAACTTTGAATGCAACTTCTATTAATTGTTCTGATGAAAAACGTTGTAATTTCATTAATGGTGTGGAGAGAACTCACTTAACACTTTCTTTAATTTGCAAAGACAATGGTTTTATTCTGGAATATAACGCATCATGTTCTTTTATTGACCGATCTTCATTTTCAATTAAATCATCAGTTCCAGTAAATAACATATAACATCCTTTTAGTCGGTCTTTACTAACCATATCGATTAAGAATCTCAAGTTTTCAAATGCCTGATACCTGATATCCCTTCGTTCTTTTCGAACAGTCTCAACTTCATCAATAATAATTAATAGTCCTTTATAACCAGACAATTTAAGAATATGGAGTAAGGCTAACAAAAACTCAAATGCATTGGTTTTGTCAACTTTTCCTTTAACTCCAATTCTCGATTTTGCTGTTCGATCAATACTTGTATCCCCGGAAATCCAACCTAAAGCCCAGTCGGATAGTTGTCTGTCCCCGTCCATTAAACCTTTATAAAAACTATAAATAGCTTGTACTATCCCAGAGGTTGTAGCATTCGCTTTAGCGATTTCATCACCGATTTTTTGTTCCAATAACTCCATTAATTTTTCTTCATCTTCATCATTTTCGTCAGGATCTAAATCATATTTCATTATAATATCTTTCTTTTCCTTAGAAAGCCATTCTTGAAATATCTGCCTAATGGCTGAATAATCTCGTTGAGAATTAGTTCTTAATCCTGTCATAATAGCTTGATAAACTGTTTCGAAATTTTGTAATTGAACTGCCTTACTTATTACTATTTCTGAAACAGCAAATCCTTTTTTTAAGGCATCTTCTTTTACCACTTCACATAAAAATGATTTTCCTGATCCATAAGGACCATATATAAATTTAAAACCTGAATGACCATTGTCATTTGTAAAAGATACATAATCTAATTCCCTATTTAAATAATCTTTTTCCCTCTTATTGCCAGCAAGGAGATAATGAGTACCTTTACTTGGCACAGTTCCATTCCGTAATGCTCTTAGTATGGCTTCACCAGTAGAAATATCTAGCATTTAATCACCTACTTTAAAGAATATTCATATACAGATCCATTTAGCATTTCAACTTTGAACCAATACTTACCTTGCTATTCTAATTTATTTATTAAAGCTGACATGGCCTCTGATACTAAAATACTTTTAAACTTTATTCCCTTAGTTTTTGCTTTTTGTAAAAGCTCCATCTCATTCCATTTTGTACTCTCTACAAAACAATTTAAAAGAAATTTTTCTCTTTTGGACAAATCATCTTCCTGTGAAATTAAATATTCCTTTATATGTTCTTGGATATTTGCCGTTTCATCTGCGTTAGTTAATTCTATAAATGATGTTTGTGTTTGCTGCTGTAAAACTCTAGGATCTTCAATAAATTCTTTAGGTTTGTTTTTAGACGTAATTGTAAGTACTGGTATTATCCCTTCTTGGATTGATAATCCTCCGTGGCTAAATTTTGCTCCGCCATTGGCTTTAAAATAATTATTACTGATGGGATAATATTGATATAGATTTCCTTTATGATGCGACCATGAGATTTCCTTGACAATCCAATCTCCCTTTACCTTGTTAGTTGCAATTGCATATCTTCTTGATTTTTTAATCAGCTCTACGTCATCAGTTATAGATATTTCATTCCAACCTTCTAAACCGCTCGTTAATAAAAAACCATGATCCGCTGTAATTACGACTTTTTCTACTCCAGCTTCTAAAAGATTTTCAGTTACATTTTTAATTTTATGTAATAATTCTGGAAAGAAATACACTGCAGAATCTTCTATATTTTCACCAACTGCATCAATTTCATTTGAATATACTATAATTTTTTCTTTATCCTTAATTTCCATTTGAATCTGTCTTGATGTAAAACGATGCAAATTATCTAAGTTATACACTTGTCCATATTCACCTAAAACTGTTTCAAGGTATTTTACACGGTCAGATTTATTATTTATCTTTGTATTTTCTGAGTATATGATAAAATCATCTTTCTCTTTTTTCCATGATAACACTGTGGAAGATAGTGGTAACAAAGAAGCCATGCCAATTTTAGTAATGGATGGCAATGATGATAACATACTATTTACTTCTACTTGCCATTCTTCATCAATCAAATGTTTAAGTTCAATTCCCATTTCATATCGAAGTGCATCAACAAATATTATTGCAACTTTTTTGTTTGGATCATTTATATTTTCTTTCCAAAAATACCTTTGTTGAGGAATCTCATCTATTGAAAAATAATTTTTGTTTACTATAGTTTTTTGAAATTCTGTGTTAATTGGTTTCAAAAAGTGATGAATATATTGTCCATTTGCATAGCTAATAAGTTCATTAATCAGCAGATTATTTTGTTTATAATTCTCCTGTGCTTTACGAAAATGGAAGTCAATTTTCCACCATTTCTGTTTAATATATTCACTTACAATATTTTCTGGGTTTTGAAACCGTTTTTCTTTAGCTAAGTAATTTTTAAAATTATCTATCTCAGTAATTAAATTTAGTATCTCAAGTAATGCTTTCCATTTATGAACCATATCATTGTCTGTCGCACGTGTAATCCTAGACTCTGCAATTAATACAAATTGTTCGATATTCTCCGAATTCAATAAATCAATATTTAGATTATCTGGCAATAATTGCTTTTCTATCCTTCCCCAAAGTTCCTCATCAATTACAGTAAAA
>JAAYHP010000082.1 GCA_012735355.1 Lysinibacillus sp.
ATTTAAAATATATTTAAATCTTTATATTTACATTCACTTTTCCGAAAAAATAAAGACAATCATATTGTAACGCATTTAATCGAAAATACAAATGTTGTAAAACACAGAAAAAATGTTATTGTAGATATGTAAACTCAAATGTAAAGACAGGTGGAAAATATGGATAACATTTCGAATCAACAACAAAGAGAGAATACTATCCCTCGAAATAAATTATTAGGAGTTGCTGGGGTTGGTTGGCTTTTCGATGCGATGGATGTGGGAATACTATCTTTCGTTATTGCTGCATTAGCAATAGATTGGGGTCTTAGCTCTAACGAAATGGGATGGATTGGTAGCGTTAACTCCATCGGTATGGCTGTAGGTGCTTTTGTATTTGGAATGCTAGCTGATAAAGTAGGTAGGAAATCTATTTTTATTTGGACGTTATTAATTTTTTCTATCGCCAGTGGTTTGTCAGCATTTACAACAACATTAGCCGTCTTTTTAATTTTACGTTTTATTATCGGAATGGGGCTTGGTGGTGAGCTACCAGTAGCATCTACCCTCGTTTCAGAAAGTGTGGAAGCAAAAGAACGGGGACGAGTTGTCGTATTGCTTGAGAGTTTTTGGGCAGGTGGATGGTTACTAGCAGCCATTATTGCCTATTTTGTTATTCCGAGTGATATATGGCCGATTGCAGGATGGAGAGTTGCTTTAATCATCACTGCTTTGCCAGCTTTATATGCGGTATTTATTCGGCTTCATTTACCAGATTCACCTCAATTTTCTGCAAAACCAGAAGCCAAAAAACGAAGCGTTTTTCAAAATGTCGCAGAGGAATGGTCAAAAAAATATGCAAAGTCACCATTCGTTTTATGGGTCCTTTGGTTTGCAGTAGTGTTTTCTTATAATGGAATGTTTTAATGGCTTCCTAGTGTAATGGTGGAAAAGGGATTCAGCTTAATTTCAAGCTTTAAATATGTGTTAATTATGACGTTGGCTCAATTGCCAGGCTATTTTACTGCCGCCTGGTTTATTGAAAAGATTGGTCGGAAGTTCGTGTTAGTCACTTATTTATTAGGTACAGCAGCGAGTGCTTTCGTCTTTGGACATGCAGATACTGTTACTGTTTTATTAATTTCTGGTATATTTTTATCCTTCTTTAATTTAGGTGCTTGGGGGGCTCTTTATGACTATACACCAGAACAATATCCATTAGTTATTCGTGGTACCGGTGCAGGAATGGCTGCCGCTGTAGGGCGAATAGGTGGTATTTTTGGCCCGCTTCTCGTTGGATGGTTATTAACGGCTGGATTTGATTTTGGCATAATCTTTGCTATATTCTGCTTTGCTATTGTAATTGGTGTAGTAGTAGTATTATTTTTCGGAAAAGAAACGAAACAATTGGAACTTGAATAAATTTCTAAAGGAGGCTTTTAAAAGGCTTCCTTTAATTTTGACAAATTTTTGACTATTAGGCTATTTGCCAATAATATTTTTCTGAAAACTCATTGTATTCGCTCAATATAAATGTTAACCTTCTTTTATCGTAATATTAAATAATATATTTTGTTTTAAAAAGAAGGAGGAATTCATAACTAAATGAGTTTTAGTGATGAAGTGAAAAAACGCTTTATCCGACTTTCTAGGGGGCAACGTAAAGTAGCTCAATTTATTATAGATAATCCCAATGTAGTAGCTACCCATATCGCCTCAGAAGTAGGGAAATTGATCGGAGTAAGTGAATCTACAGTTATTCGTTTTTGCTATGCAATGGATTTATCCGGCTATAGTGAATTGCAAGAAAAAATTAGAGAAGATCTTTCGGTTAAAAAGAATGTTCCAGTCGATCAAACGAACGTACTTATCGGAAAAAAGCACGAATATTTATTTAGTGAAGTTATGAATCGCGATGTAACGAGCATCTTAAATACAATTCAATGTATTGAAGCGGACACTTTTCAACAAGCTACTGAATATTTACATGAAGCAGAGAAAATTTATACGTTAGGATTTAGACATTGTACGCCTTCAACTAGTTACTTAAGTGCAATGCTTGAAACTTACGGAAAACAAGTAACGAAGATTCAGTTTGATATAGATGATATCGTACAACAAATTAATAAAATGGATAAGAATACATTGCTGTTTGTCATCGCTTTAGATTCAATTCTTGAAGATATATTAACGATTGTAAAAATAGCAAAAAATAAACAAGTAAAAATTATCGCGATTACCAATTCATCAGTATCTCCTGTCCGGGATTACGCAGATATAAGCTTTGTAGCAGGTTCCCATAAGCAAACGTCTTTTGAAGTTAATACAGCAGCAAATTCCCTAATACATGCACTTGTTGAAGGAATGATTTTACATAATCGCAATCATTACAAAAATTATGGAAAATTAACTAGCCAATTGGAAAGTAAGTTAAGCAAAATAAAAATTGGACGATGAAGGGTTCGCTTTAGCATATTCGAAAAATGTAAAGACATTTACGAATGTGCTTTATTTTTTTGTATATCATTACAACATTTTTCTCTTGAAAGAAAGAATATGGTAAAATAAATTCGGATTATTGATATAAACTTAGGAGGAACTATTTTTATGAGCAAAGTACTTGTTTTCGGACATAAAAACCCAGATACTGATTCAATAACATCGGCACTTAGCTATGCATATTTAAAACAACAATTAGGTGAAGAAGTTGAAGCAGTACGCCTAGGAGAGGTAAATGAAGAAACAAACTACGCTTTAGAAAAGTTTGGCTTTGAAGCACCACGATTAATTGGTGATGTAAGCGAAGAAGCGGAGGCAGTTATTTTAGTTGACCATAATGAACGTCAACAATCTGCGGATGGAATTGATAAGGTGAAAGTAAAGGAAGTTATTGATCACCATCGTATTGCGAATTTTGAAACTTCAGACCCTTTATACTATCGTGCTGAACCTGTTGGATGTACAGCAACAATTTTAAATAAGCTTTTCAAAGAAAAAAATGTAGAGATTCCTTCAAATATTGCAGGTTTAATGCTTTCTGCTATCGTTTCAGATACGCTTTTATTTAAATCGCCAACTTGCACGGAGGAAGATGTACAAGCTGGTAAAGAGCTAGCGGAAAAAGCAGGTGTCAACGTAGAAGAATATGGACTTGCGATGTTAAAAGCAGGTGCAGACCTTTCAAATAAAGCTTTAGAAGATCTTCTTTCTTCCGATGCAAAAGAATTCACATTTGGTTCAGTTAAATCTGTTGTTGCACAAGTAAATGTAGTTGATGTAAATGATGTGTTAAATCGTCAAGAAGAATTAGTAAGCTTACTAAACAAAAACATTGAAGAAAACGGCTTAAATTTATTCTTCTTCATCGTTACTGACATTTTAAACAATGACTCAGTGGCGGTAGTTGTAGGTAGTGCGGCAGAAGATGCAGCAAAAGCATTCGGGAAAGAATTAGCAAACAACCGCATCGATTTACCTGGCGTTGTTTCCCGTAAAAAACAAGTTGTTCCAGTATTAACGGACGCATTAAGTTAATAAACACCAATTTGGGACAAAAGTAAAAACTCATCATTCTCTTAATAGAGAATGATGAGTTTTTGATATTAAACTGAAAATTGATTTCCGTTCCGGGGACGCTTATCCAGGGCCGGCCCCGCCTCCTCGTCGCTCGATTCCTCGCTCCTGCGGGCCTCGAGTCTCGGGCTGTTCCCGCAGGAAAGCTCTGCATTGCGACTAAGCGTGTGCGACAGCGACTCGCCC
>JAAYHP010000083.1 GCA_012735355.1 Lysinibacillus sp.
AGTCGTAACGGTCGTATGCAGCACGCACTTGTTTTAACACTTCTTGAAGTCGCATATATAAATATTGGTCAACTTCACGTAAGTTTTCATAAGGCACTCGATCCGTTTTTGGATCAAAGTCGCTTAAGTTACCATGTAAGAAACGCATCGTATTGCGGATTTTACGATATACTTCAGAAATTTGTTTTAATAAATCCATCGAAATACGAACGTCCCCAGTATAGTCAACAGAAGCAACCCATAAGCGAAGAATATCTGCGCCGTATTGATTCATTACTTTTTCTGGAACGATAACGTTTCCTAAAGATTTACTCATTTTACGTCCTTCACCATCAAGAACGAAACCGTGGGAAAGCAATCCTTTATATGGTGCGTGACCATTAATGGCAACGGATGTAATTAATGATGAGTTAAACCATCCACGATATTGGTCAGAACCTTCTAAGTAAAGGTCTGCTGGGAATTTCATGCCACGCTCTACAAGCACACCACGGTGTGTAGAACCAGAGTCGAACCAAACGTCCATAATATCGTTTTCTTTCGTAAATTTTCCGTTTGGACTACCTGGATGTGTAAATCCTTCTGGTAATAAATCTTTCGCTTCTCTTTCGAACCAAATATTTGAACCGTGTTCACGGAATAGTTTCGCAACGTGAGAAATCGTTTCTTTCGTAATAATTTCCTCACCATTTTCAGCATAAAATACTGGGATTGGTACACCCCAAACACGTTGACGAGAAATACACCAGTCACCACGGTCACGAATCATATTATAAAGACGGATTTTACCCCAGCTCGGTGTAAATTCTGTATTTTCAATAGCTTCTAACAGTTGATCGCGGAATGCTTCAACAGAACAGAACCATTGTGGTGTCGCACGGTAAATTACCGGTTTTTTCGTACGCCAATCATGAGGATAAGAGTGGGTAATGAACCCTAATTTTAATAAAGCACCCACTTCTTTTAATTTTTCAGTGACAACTTTATTGGCATCATCATAGAACATGCCTTCAAAGCCAGGTGCTTCACTCGTATAACAACCACGGTCATCAATAGGGCTTAAAACATCTAACCCGTATTTTTTACCAATTAAATAGTCATCTTCCCCGTGACCAGGTGCTGTATGAACACATCCAGTACCAGCATCTGTCGTTACGTGATCTCCTACCATTACTAAAGAATCTCGATCATAGAATGGATGTTTAGCAACAAGTTTATCTAACTGTGCACCTAATACTTCTTGAACAACTTCGTAATTTTCCCATTCCAGTTCCTTAGCTACTGTTTCAAGTAAAGCTTTCGCAATAATAAATTTATCGTCTCCAACTTGCACAACTACGTAAGAAATTTCTGGATTTACGGAAATCCCTAAGTTTGCAGGAATTGTCCAAGGAGTTGTCGTCCAAATAATGAATTTCGCATCTTCAGGCACAACACCTTTTGCATCTTTAATTGGGAAACTAACGTAAATAGAAGGAGATTTCACATCTTGATATTCAATCTCTGCTTCAGCTAAAGCAGATTCAGATGAAGGGGACCAATATACCGGCTTTAACCCTTTATAAATGTATCCTTTCTCTGCCATTTCACCGAACACTTCAATTTGGCGAGATTCGAATTCAGGCACTAACGTAATATATGGGTTTTTCCAATCACCACGAACACCTAAACGTTTGAATTGAGCTTTTTGGTTTTCAATTTGTTCATAAGCGTATTCTTCACAAAGTTTGCGGAATTCAGCAACTGTCATTTCTTTACGATTAACACCTTTTTTCGTTAACGCGTGTTCAATTGGCAGTCCGTGTGTATCCCAACCTGGAACGTATGGAACGTGGTATCCTGTCATCGAACGATGGCGGTTAATCATATCTTTAATGACTTTATTTAATGCGTGACCGATGTGTAAATCACCGTTTGCGTACGGGGGACCATCGTGTAATACGAAATGAGGGCGATCTTTCGTCCGTTCATTTACAAGGGTATTGATATCCATTTCATCCCATTTGGCTTGAATTTTTGGTTCATTTACAGGAAGATTTCCTCGCATCGGGAAATCTGTTTTTGGCATTAACAATGTGTCTTTATACTCTACCATGAATTTTCCTCCTTAAATTCCTCTTCCTTTTAAATAAAAAAAAAGCTTCTCAATCCCTAAAGGGACGAGAAACTACCCGCGGTACCACCCTAATTCGCAAAGTCAAAAAAACTCGACTTGCCTCTAGACACTATAACGTCGTGTAATACGAAATCACTTACTACATTCAGTGATTTGGTTCAGGAGTGATCTTCTTTTTTGCCGCTTGTTCGAGCTCCCACCATCCTCGAATCGCTTGATGCCACGAAGCAAAAAATACTGTCTCCGTCAATACCTTTTATCCATTTTCATTAAATTCCTGTGTATCAGTATAAAAAAATCATAGGGTTCCGTCAAGCGTTTAAAAAATTATTGCATTTTTTCTTGTTCTTCAGAACTAACATAATCTTCTTCATCGCTTTGTTCAAACTGTTCTTGTATTTCAGTTAAGCCGACTTCATATTCCAATAAATGATTCCAGTCATCTGTATTCAATAAATCTAATTGGGCTTCCACTAACATTTTGAATCGATTGCGGAATACTTTCGATTGTTTTTTCAATGCATCGATTTCAATCGTAATTTTGCGTGCTTTTGCCAACGCTTCATTGACGATACGATCCGCATTTTTTTCCGCTTCTTTAATGATTAATTTCGCTTCTTGTTGAGCGTTTCTACGCACTTCTTCCGCCGCTTCTTGAGCAACAACAATCGATTTTTGCAGCGTATCTTCCAACGTATTATAATGTTCCATTTGCTCCGTCAACTGTTTAATTTTATCTTCCAGTTCTTTTTTCTCGCGGAGAATCAACTCATAATCTTTAATAATTTGGTCTAAAAATTCATTTACTTCATCTTCCGCATAGCCGCGGAATGCCCGAGTAAACTCTTTATTATGTATATCAAGAGGTGATAATGGCATGATTTTCGCACTCCTTTAGTCATTAAAATAAACCCTTATAAATTATTATACCTTTGTAATCAGTTCTTGACATCAAAATTTCTGAAAGTTTTTAAGGAACCGTTCATTTTTTCTCTAATAAACCGATAACAAGTCGAATTTTTTCCTTTTTCGTACGCCCCTCAATCGATAATATCTTTATGCGGCCAAATCCTCTGCAAGAAATCATATCCCCTTCTTGCAATTCATAAGACGTCTCTTCACATATAGAGAAATTCACTTTCACTTTACTCCCGCGAATTAGATTTTGGGATTTTTGCCTTGAAATATTTAAACTATTGGATAACACCGCATCTAAACGCATTGAAGATACTGTAAGTGTTTTCTCCACCCATTTTTCTTGTTGAGGAATAAGCTCCTCCTCGTCTTCTAACTCTTTTATTTGCACATTCACTTTTCCGATTTTCGTTAAATTTGATTTCACATAGAGGGCAATTTCCTTCGTACAAGCAAATTGAATCTTTTCATCTTCTATACGAATATCCCCAAATTTACTTCGATCAACACCAAGGGAAAGGAGCGCTCCTAACACATCTGAATGTTTTAATTGAACAAATTTGAAGGGATAATTTAATTTTAAAATTGTAATTTCATAATCTTCTAGCGTCGGTTCAACATATGAAGGGGCGATATAAACCCTTTTTCTTTCTGCTTCTTGAAACACGCCTTCGTTAAATACAGTAATTCCATCATTGCACCCAACAATCGATTGGACGATATGTTGCTCTCTCGGATCTAAAAAATCAGTTAATTTCGGTACATATCGATTTTCTACGTCCCTTTTCCATTCAATTACTCTTTCTATGAAAGCTTGCTCTTCTTTGCGAAAATGTTGGAAAATATTCTCCATATCGTCAACTCTCTCTAGTATATATCTATTTCACTTCGAACTTAACTACCCAAGATATAAAAAGGATGCGACTCCCCCTACGAGCCCCACCCGTTGATTAAAACAAAATATAACTTAACACTTTATAAAGTCCACGCTCAATAAATGAAAGTGTAATCAAAGCAATAATTGGTGAGAAATCAATCATCCCAATTGGTGGAATAAACTTTCGGAAAAAGCCTAAATAAGGTTCGCAAAATTTCTCAAGCAATTGACCAAAGGAAGATCCCCTAGCTGAAGGTACCCATGACATTAAAATATAAATAATTAACATCAATGAATAAATTTGAAAACCTAAAGATATGATTTTAATAATTGTTATTGCTGTCATAAAATGAATTTACCTCTCTAAATAAATTTCATCGAAAAAAAACTCGGAAATCTCTCCTTGCACTTCCACATTATCAGGAGTGCATAAAAATATATTATCACCTATTCGTTGAATATCTCCACCTAAAGCATAGACAGTACCGCTTAAAAAATCAATGATGCGCACTCCTTGCTCCCTGTCAATTCGTTGTAGATTGACTATGGTAGCCCGTTTATTTTTTAAGTGTTCTGATATATCTTGTGCCTCTGCGTATACCCTTGGTTCTACAATGACAACTTTAGCATTTTTCATTGCGCTTGCAGAATGAATATTAATAACATTTAACGTTTTTTCTTCACCATGAATATTTTTTACTTTTTTCGTTCTTCTTGATACAGACTCTTGTGGTAATGTAACTGGTTCTTTCGATGTTGCTTGCACTTCTTGGACTAATTCGTCTTCATCATCGTCTAAGTAAAAAAAATTTTTAAATTTATTAATCATGCCCATCTTTTTCAACCTCCTATCCAACAAGAGCTGTTCCAATTCTTACAAAAGTTGCACCTTCTTCTATAGCAATCTCATAATCATTACTCATACCCATCGACAATTCTTTACAAGGTGCATACGGTAAATTAAGATTCACAACTTCTTGTTGTATTCTTTTTAAATCTTGGAATACTTTACGTATAACATCTTCGTCATCTGTATATGGAGCCATAGTCATTAAACCGACAACTTGGATTTTGCTAAACTTTTGCAAGGATTGAATAAATGGAATAACGTCTTCTTCACGTAATCCATGTTTCGATTCTTCACCGGACACGTTTACTTGAACAAAACATTTAACTACTTTTTCTGCCCGCTTTTCAATTTCTTCAGCTAAACTTAAACGGTCCAATGAATGTAAATAATCAATTTCATTAATTACTTGTTTTACTTTTCTAGATTGTAGGGTTCCTATATAATGCCAAACAGCTTGATCTTTTATTTCTTCCTTTTTCGCTAATAAACCTTCTGGACGATTCTCTCCTATATGAATTAGTCCTGCTTTTAATACTTCCTTCGTTCTATCAACCGATACTGACTTTGTTACTGCTATTATTTGAACATTTTGATCTGCATGTTTCTTTGCTTGTTCTATTTTTTTCTCTATTATTTCTAGATTTTTCTCAATACTAGCCATTTAAATCCCATCTTTACTACTTTAGTTTCTTTCATTTTAACAATCAACTGTTCTTTTTTCAATGTATTACAGCTATCAAGAGACACCTTTTACTAATATGACATCTTTTCCGATTACTAAAATATCGCTTATAAGTACTTTGCGAATTGGTTCATCTCCTTGCATAAAGTTTAAAAACTTTTTCGGTTCAGCGACTAGAAAAGCAGTGATCATGCCCGTTTGCTCACAAACTTCCGCATCGATAATATATCCGATAAATCTGCCATTACCAGCTTCAATGATCTCCTTTTGCTGTACTACAGAAAACTTCAAACTAATCCCCTTTCGATATAAAATGAAAGACGCACTTAAAGAAAGTGCGTCACCAGCTACAAAATGTTATCCGAACTTGTAATCCTTTTGCATCGTCTCGATTGCATTTTTCTCTAATCTAGAAATTTGAGCTTGAGATATTCCTAAAGATTTTGCAATTTCTGTTTGGGTTTCACCGTAGTAGAACCTTTTAGCAAGAATCATTTGTTGACGTTCATCTAATTTTTGAATGCTTTCCTTTACACTAACATACGCAACCCATTGGTCTTCTGATACATCATCATCCCGCAATTGATCCATAATATATACGGCATCTCCACCATCAGAATAAATCGGCTCTTGTAAAGACAGTGGATCTTGTATCGCATCTAACGCATATAATACATCTTCTTTTTTCATATCAATGGCTTCTGCTATTTGTTCTATTGTCGGCTCATATAAATGTTCTGATATGAACTTTTCCTTTGCCTGCATCGCTTTATAAGCAATATCCCTTAAAGATCTTGATACCCTGAGTGCATGATGATCACGCAAGTGTCTTCGAATTTCACCAATAATCATTGGTACAGCATATGTTGAAAATCTTACATTATGCTTTAAATCGAAATGGTCGATTGCTTTTAATAATCCGATACAACCAACTTGGGACAGGTCATCTGCTTGCTCACCACGGTAAGAGAATCTACCGACTATGCTTAAAACTAATCTTAAATTACAAATGACTAGCTCCTCTCTTACCCAAGTTTCTCCATTTTGCAAACGAACGAACAGCTCTCTCATTTCTTCATGTTTTAACACTGGTAAAGAAGCAGTATCAACACCACAAAGCTCTACTTTTGTACACACCATCTTCTTTTCCTCCAGACATTTTTATCTCTAGATTGTTTTTTAAGTTTGTCCGAAAAGGAAAAGAATATGCACGAGGCGTTAGTCCAATTTCAACCATTTTATTGGGAGATTGGTTGGTTTAACGACTCCCTAAGTTCTAAAATAATCTTCTTTTCTAAACGAGAAATATATGATTGGGAAATACCTAAATGATCCGCAACTTCTTTTTGCGTCATTTCTTTTTTACCATTTAATCCGAATCGGCATTCCATTATATATCTTTCTCGCTCATTTAAACTATTGATCGCTTCAAACATCGATGCTCGTTCAATTTTCTTCTCAACATCATTCATAATAATTTCTTCGTCTGTGCCTAAAATATCCGATAGAAGAAGCTCATTGCCATCAGGATCTGAATTTAACGGCTCATCTAATGAAACTTCTCCTTTCATACGACTTGTCTTTCTTAAATGCATCAAAATTTCGTTTTCAATGCAGCGAGAAGCATATGTTGCAAGCTTAATGTTCTTTTCTGTATTAAATGTTTCAATGGCCTTTATAAGTCCGATAGAGCCGATACTAATCAAATCTTCAATCGGAGTACCCGTGTTATCAAAACGTCTTGCAATATAGACAACAAGGCGCAAATTTCTTTCGATTAACGTATCGCGAGCTCGTAAGTCACCATTCATAAAGGCTTCAATTACTGACATTTCTTCTTCTCTTGATAATGGTACTGGCAATGAATCATGACCTCATATATAGTATGTTTTTTTAGTGCGAAACTTACTGAATATTGTTCTAAAAAATTCGATAATTTTATAAAACAACCATTCTCCCCCTTTATGAATTAGTTCAACGCTAAAACATGGAGAATCATCTGTGCATTCTGTGGAAAACGTGCATCATGTCGCGTAAATACTACATATTCATTAAATATTTCCTTCTTTGTGTTTCCGTAAAGAATCAGTCGATCGAAACGAAATGCAAGTGCTATAGACGTTTCCTTCTGTACCGTTGATAAAGTTAACACTCTGATTTTAGGGTGCACAAAGTCAGGAAACATTGTTAGCTGATAAGGGTTCTTATCGTCCCATGCAAGCAGTCCATCTTTAAATTCCTCAGGTAAATCTTCTGCTACCGCCTGATACGATAAAAAATGAACCGGTTTTCCGCTTAATGGTTCTACACATTCATTTCCCGTATCAATGAACCCTTTCAATGAATATGTTTTTTGAAAAAGTTGTAACTCGCAATCTACGAGGAAAGATTGTTGTACTCTCTCCTTCGTCATATTCCTCCATTTCGAATGAATAAAGGTTAAACTAAGAACGGCAATGCTTGAACAAAAAATAAAAAAAATAAGATCCGTTTGTCTTAGTAAAAAGGGCAATAAACTAGTAAGCAAACCACCTAAAAAGAAAGTGGCAGCAAGAAGCACTGTTCCTTGTTTTATGATTGTTTCTATTCGAAAAGAGAAAGCGAGTCCAATAAGTAGGAGAAAACTTGCTACAGCTCCTAAAAAGGAGTGGTAAAAAATCGATGACACGAGTCCGCTAAAGAATGCACTGAATAAAAGTCTTCTACGTTTCACATACAATCCCGTTATTTCTTGAGTAAACTTTAATAAAAAATAGTTAAATAACGTATTGTATAGTATGAGTAATTCTCCAATCATTTTAGCGTCCTCCTATTAGTAGATTAACACTCTCACTGTGAGGAAAATGTCAAAACGTCGGAGCAATTTTAAAGTTTTCATTGACAAAATATTGCATATAACGAGAAAATATTCACATAAAAAGGAACTTTTTAGATAATATTTTATTATCTAAAAAGTTCCTTCAATAGTACATTGCGAAAAATACATATGTTATTATAGAAAGTGTCGAATTTTGCGATTATTGTAACATTATTTCCTTTAAACAAAAAAGATTGCATTTGTGCCCTGTTAGACAATTAGTATGTATAAGAGTACGACTTGTCCTATATTAGCACCTATGCAATCTTTCTTTATTAATTTATTGATTTCGTCGATTTCGATTTCTTAAGAATGTTGGGATATCTAGAATATCCTCTTGCGGTTGTCTACCGTATTCCGGTTGTTGTACTTCTCTTTCCCGGATTGGCGTTTGCTGTGGGACAGAGTTCGTTTGTGTATTGCGCGAATTTAATGTTGGTCTTACATTAGGAGTGCTTGAAGGTGCAGCGTCATCAGAGAAACCAGTCGCAATGACTGTCACGATAATTTCATCATTGAGATTTTCGTTAATAACAGAGCCGAAAATCATATTCATTTCATCATCCGATGCAGATGCAACGATATCAGCAGCCTCTTGTACTTCAAATAAACTTAAATTCGCACCACCTGTGATGTTCATAATTACGCCTTTTGCTCCGTCAATAGACGTTTCAAGCAACGGACTGGAGATGGCTTTCTTAGCAGCTTCTTGTGCGCGATTCTCACCAGATGCAATACCGATTCCCATTAAAGCTGATCCTTTATTCGACATGATCGTCTTCACGTCGGCAAAGTCTAAGTTAATTAGTCCAGGTGTAGCAATCAAGTCGGAAATCCCTTGTACACCTTGTCGCAATACATTATCCGCTTCACGGAATGCTTCAAGCATCGGCGTGCTTTTGTCCACAATTTGTAATAATTTATCGTTCGGGATCACAATCAATGTATCTACTGCATCTTTCATTGCAGCAATTCCACCAATTGCTTGAGTTTGACGTTTCTTCCCTTCAAAGCTAAATGGTCGAGTAACTACACCAACTGTTAAAGCACCAAGATCTTTCGCAATTTGAGATATAACTGGTGCAGCACCTGTTCCAGTTCCTCCACCCATTCCTGCAGTGACGAAAACCATGTCAGCTCCTCGAAGTACTTCTTCACTTTGTTCCCGACTTTCTTCCGCAGCTTTTTTTCCTATTTCTGGATTCGCCCCTGCTCCTAATCCACGAGTCAGTTTACTACCAATCTGTAATTTTACTTCCGCCTTCGATAGATTTAAGGCTTGAGCATCTGTATTTACAGCAATAAATTCAACACCTTGAACACCATGTTCAATCATTCTATTAACCGCATTATTTCCTCCGCCACCTACACCAATGACTTTAATATTGGCTAGTTGGTCCATAGTCGTATCAAATTCTAACATTTCTTCTCCTCCTACCACACTAGTCTAAAAATTTATTGTTGTTATTTATTCAAAAAATTTATCAAATAATCGTTTTGCTTTGTCGATAACACTTGTTTTATTACTGTTATCGGCTTTTTCA
The DNA here is from genome assembly GCA_012735355.1 of Lysinibacillus sp. GTDB lineage: Bacteria > Bacillota > Bacilli > Bacillales_A > Planococcaceae > Ureibacillus. The sequence continues at coordinate 9,842 of JAAYHP010000083.1, forward strand.
GATGCATGAGATTGTTTTTTAGGAGGAGTAGTAACTGATCCTACCGTTGCATAAACAGGTGCATGTGAAACAGGGCTTCTTCCGTAAAATTCATCTTCTAAATGAGCATAACGGATTAAACCTACTGCAGTTGTAAATGACGGTTCTCGAACACCAATATAATCAGGTACATAAATTCTCACGCGTGTTTGCATCACTTGGCGAGCAAGTTGTGCAATGCCTTCTAAGGAAGCAACACCGCCTGTAATAACTATTCCACCAGGTAAATCTCTTACTCCTAAGCGAGCTAATTCATCCAACACTAACTCGAACAATTCTTCCAAGCGAACGCCGATAATTTCGGAAATAAACTTTTGACTATATTCATCGGTTGAATCTGTACCAACGACAGGTACTTCAAATATTTCATCTTCCGATGCGTCATCATAAAATGCATGTCCATACTGTCTTTTTATATTTTCGGCTTGTTCAGTTGGTGTTTTTAGTACGATTGACAAATCTTTTGTAATATGATCTCCACCAACAGGAACGACACCTGTATGGGTTAATAAGCCATCTTCAAAAACAGCAATGGTCGTTGAACCACCACCAATATCTATAAATGCAGTGCCCTGATTTTTTTCATCCTCAGTTAAAGCAAAAAACCCAGCTGCAAGTGGCTGTAAATAAATTTCTTTAATATCAAGACCTGCTCGTTCTACACATCGAAGTACATTGTGTAACAGTGTACGAGATGTTGTAATCATTGTAGCATCCATTTCCAAACGGATACCAATCATACCACGAGGATCTTTTATTTCATCCAAATTATCTACAATAAATTGCTTTGGAATTAAATTTACTAGTTCCCGCTCAGGTGGTATCGACATAACTTGTGCGGATTCTATGACTCGTTCTAAATCTTCATCGGTAATTTCCCGATTTTCGCTATTCACAGCAACAACGCCTTTAACGGGTTGTAACATCGTTTGATTGGCGGGAATTCCTAAAACTACTTCTCTCACTTGAATTCCTGTCATTCGTTCTGCTTGTTCTACGGCTTTTTTAATCGATTGAACCGTTGCATCTATATCAACAATTGCGCCTTTTTTTACGCCATTTGTTCTAACATTTCCAACTCCTATGACATGTAACTGGCCGCCTGTTACGTCACCAATCAATACTTTAATAGAAGAGGATCCTATATCGAGAGAAATATATATGTTTTGATGATTCATCTCACCGCACCTCCTTCGTATGCTACTACACTCATTCTATTTTAGAATACCATATATGTCTAAGTAAATTCTTCTAACATTTAAATTCTACCGCTATTATACAGTTTTTTCATCCTTTTTTACATGTCTGTCTTCCCACTTTTGTATCAAAATTCGTCGAATGATTGCAATATTTTGAAAAAGTCTGACTCCAAAAGCAAATACTGCCGCTAAATATAAATCTACTCCTAAATGAACTCCTAAAAATGCAAGCCCGATAGCTAACGCGATATTAAAGAAAAAACCTGTTATAAATACTTTATCGTCATAAACTTGCTGTAAATTAGCTCGTATGCCACCAACAATTGTATCTAGCGCAGCAAGCACAGCAATCGATAAATAGTTTTCATATACAGCAGGAATTTGAATATCGGTTAGAATACCTAGCGCTAGTCCTAAGATTAATCCTAAAAATGGTAACCACATATTCTATTCCCCTTCACTTTTCAGCAAGTAAGTATTTGTTAATTTTCCATCAAAAGCATCAATCGTTATCTTTTCTTCTGCTGGATGAATTGTTAACTTTAAATTATCAAGGTAAAAATCATCTTGAAAAGTAGATGCATATAAATAACTATGAAGTTTTTCAGCCTGTTCAAAGTTCTCGGTTATGATGAGGATATCTACATTGGAATCACTGATAGGTATACTATTTACCGTCGTTTTCCCATTGATATCACGAATAGCCGTCGTATGAACGACCCTTTGCCCATCAATTTCAATATACAATCCATTATACCGATAAATTTCATTAATGAGACGAATAAATAGGTCAGGGGAAATGGGTTCAATCTCGAATCCGCTTAAAATCAATTCTTCTGCAGGGCGTATATTTAAACGAACTCCTGGACCGGTTACTTTTGATAGTCCGACTTTTTCCCTTAAGTTTTCAACCGTTGTTTGTAAAACTTTCGCTTGCTCCTCGCTACTAGCATCTTCATATTCTGCCACAATTTTTTTCAAGCTTGCGATTTCATTTAGTAGCTGAGAGTGTTGTTTTTTTTCTTCCGACAATTCTTGTCGTATTTCCCAAATATCCCTAGTATCTCGATGTTGTGGCTTTTGCACTGTGTTATATTGAACTGCGATCATAAAGCCAACAATAAACGATATAATCGTTATCCGAATAATTACTTTCTTTTCCACCTACCTATCCCCCATACGTTCCTCCTTAATCATTTATCGAAGGCATTTTAATATTATCTAATTCTTGAATAGTAACTACAATTTGGTCGTTTAATAATTTATCAAAAACGCCACCCGAAATTTTAAGTGAAGACATTAAAGTTTGTGGATTTCCTATAGCTTCTATTACAAAGGGTGCAGGAAATTGCTTACCATCAATAGTAATAACAGGGCCATTACAATGTATGTAGGAATTTGGTTTTAAACGTTGACCATTAATTGCAATCCCTTCTGCACCGGATATTTTCAATTCGTTAATTACCATAAAAATATGACTCTCATGAACGATATAATCATTCGGATTCGTCGTTTTCGGGTCATAATCTCCATCTTTCAGTATTACTTTAATCCCACTACCTTGTGCTGGCAATTCTCCAAGAATCAGCCGTAAATTTTCTGCCTCTTGCGCTAGTTCTTTATAATCATCTTCCACTTCCGCAAAGACTTTTTCATATTCCCTAATTTGAGCATTCAATGTATTGAGCTCGTCCATTAATTCATGATTGCGCTCTTGCTGTTCAATCAATTCAGTGCGAAATATATCTTCTTGTTCAAGATAGGCGGTGTTAACATTCACTTCGTCCTTCGCTAAATTATAAGAATAGCCGATAATGAAACCAGTCGCTATACATACGACGAGCAAAATAAAATGCTTTCTCGTAAATTTATGTTGTTTTTTATTGTGAAGTCGATTCGTCATCCGCTTTCACATCCTGTTCTAACGTTTCATCATCGGATTTTATATCCATATCTAACTCTTTATATACTTCTGAATAAGGTTTATAATATGACCCCACCTCAATGTCAATTATTCCCTTTTCAGCACCTTCTAGGCTCTCTATTTGAGCTACAATCGATGGATAATATTTCATCTTTTCAGCTAAAGATGATATTTCAGCTCGCACTTCATAGCCGTCGTTCATATACAATCGAATCGCATATGGATCCGTATTGGAAGCGTTTAAATTAATTTGAGATATTAATGCGAGTATCTCATCATCCAGCTCTGATAATTCATTTAATACAAGTTTTCTTATTTCTTCATCTTCAAACTGTAAAAACACAGGAGCATCAACAGTAGTCATGTCCTTTGCTTCTTTATAAATTACTCCATTTTCTAACATCGGATAAAACTTGTTATTATCCGAAATATAAGCCACTTTTCTATATTCCTCTAAAAGGATTTCAACTTTCGTTAACCATTTCCGGTTCACTTCTACCTTTTTTATCCATTCCTCTTGTAAATTTTCTTCAATTGTAGAAGTTTTAAACCCCCACATGGAATCGCCAATTTGTAAACCTGACTTCTCCAAATAATATTCTTCGTCAGCTAATTCTGCACCGATAACTGTAATTTTTTGAATTTCACTATATGGAGATTGGAAATAAAGGAGTAAAAACAGAGTCAAAAGGAACAATGAAATAATCACTGCAAATTTAAAGTTTGTACGCCTTCTTCTCCTTTGCTTCAATGTTGGTATGCGGTCTTCGATGTCTATTACTTTGTCCATTTTTACTCCTCCTTTCCTGTTAAACGGTTCGATTTGATATGTTGATAATAATTCCAACCACAAACCAAATAATCATAAGGGAAGTTCCACCATAACTAATAAATGGTAATGTCACACCTGTAACAGGAATCAGTCCAATAACAACCCCTATATTTAGCGCTGCTTGAAATCCGATCATCACCATAAGAGAAGAGATTGCGTAAAAATGTTCACTTCTCGTAGTTTGTAGAGCTAATCCCATTCCCGAATAAACAAAAAGGCAAAATAATGCTACAATCGCACATCCACCAATAAAACCTATTTCCTCTAAAATAATGGAGAAAATAAAGTCATTTTGTGGTTCTGGCAAATATAAAAACTTTTGTCTACTTTGTTGAAAGCCGTGACCAAGTAATCCAGCTGGTCCGATGGCTAACAGTGACTGGACAGCTTGGAATCCACTACCTAACGGATCTTGCCACGGATCAATAAATGCTTCAATACGCTTCAAACGATAAGGTGCTGCAAGAATTAATCCAATTAATCCCATTACTCCAAGCAATATAAAGGCAACGTAAAGCTTCATTGGATAACGTGCAATAAAGAGCAAAATAAAGGAGGAAACAATTAAAATAAATACAGAACCAAAATCCGGTTGTAACATGATTAACGCACTCGGAATAATGATAATTAAAAAGTGCTGAAATCTTACCACTCTTTCCCCACTTGGCACTTTGCTTAAAACATAACTTAAATACATCAATGTTGTAATCTTCACTTATTCGGCCGGCTGTACAGTTAAAGGACCGATCCCAATCCAACTTTGCGATCCATTTCTCTCCAAGCCAATCCCAGGAATAAATACGAGGACGAGGAGAAATAAAGAAAATACATAAAAACTAACCCATGTTTTTTCATACTGCAAAATTTGCATATTGCTAACAATCAAAAACACAATGATTGCTAGCAATAAATAAATGGATTGTTTAATGTAAAAAGGAATTTCTCCTTCGTAATGAATCGCACTCCAATATGTACCTGCCGAATAAATAAAAATAACTCCAACTAAGGAAAGCAAGAAAGCTGAAATAATGAATAGCCTTTTATACGTTAATTTCAGTGAAGGCATCCTTTCCTAATCATTAATTGCTTAACTAATTTGGAAGCTTCATAGCAGCTTCAATAATTAAATCTCCGCGCACTTCAAAACTATTATATTGATCACAACTAGCGCATGCAGGAGACAATAAAATAATGTCACCGTTTTGGGACAGGCGCGCTGCTTGTTCAACAGCTTCTTCTACATTTTCAGCCATTTCACAAACACGAACTCCACAGGATTTTGCAAATTCTATAAAACGTTTCTTCGTTTCCCCAATAGCAACAACCGCTTTTACATTTTTCATTGCTTCTCGTAATTCTTCAAAGGAATGACCTCGTTCAAGTCCTCCAGCAATTAAAACGATCGGTTCGTTAAAAGCTTCTAACGCAACTTTTGTCGCTAAACAATTTGTCGCCTTCGAGTCGTTATAAATTTTTCTACCTTGCCATTCACGAACAAATTGAGTGCGATGACGGACACCTGAAAAAGTTTTTAATACTTTTTCCATCGCCTTTTGGTCACAACCATAAATTTTACAAGCGGCTACTGCGGCTAATACGTTTTGTAAATTGTGATTTCCAGGAAGCGCTACAATTTCTCGCTTAATTAAAGGTTCGCCATGCCAGTATATTGTTGTTTCATCGGCACTAATGCCTTCTTTCAAAATTCTGTGAACGCTAAAAGGAATTTTATTTGCTCTCGTTTCTTTAACCCCTTTTACAATGACTTCTTGATCCGCATTGTAAATAAAATAGTCATCTTCCCTTTGATTTTTTGTAATAGCAAATTTCGCTTTTGCATACTCCTCAAAAGTTCCATGATAATCTAGATGGGCATCGTACAGATTTGTTAATATGGCAATTTTCGGCCGAAACTCTTCAATCCCCATTAATTGGAAAGATGAAAGTTCGGCTACAATCACTTCATCACGAGCAGCATTTTCAGCAACACCACATGCTACTGTACCAATATTTCCCGCTATTTTCGGGAGGCATCCCCCTTCGTTCAACATTTCAAATATTAATGTTGTCGTAGTCGTTTTTCCGTTTGTACCAGTAATGCCTATAATTGGAGCCTCGCTTATTAAATAAGCTAATTCCACTTCCGTAATCACTGGAATATTTCTTGCTATTGCATCTTTTACAATTGGATTCGTATAGGGAATCCCCGGATTTTTAACGACTAATTCGAAGCCTTCATCTAATAAATCTTCCGGATGCCGTCCACAAATAACGGTAATACCATTTTGCAATAGACTCTGTGCTTCTGGATTTTCATCGAAGGGTTTTGCATCGTTCACTGTAACAAATGCCCCTAGCTTATGTAGAAGCATTGAAGCAGCTACTCCGCTTTTTGCCAATCCTAAAACAAGCACTTTTTTATGATGAAATTTCATTGTTTGAATCATAAATATGCCTCCGCAACCACAGCAATTAGTGCGACAATTAATGCCGTTGACCAAAATACAGCTACAACTTTACGCTCCGACCATCCCGATAGTTCGAAATGATGGTGAATAGGAGCCATTTTAAATATCCGTTTCCCCGTTGATTTAAAACTAATTACTTGGAGAATAACCGACAATGTTTCAATTACAAACACAAGCCCAACAAGCAATTGCAATAATTCTTCTTTCACGATGATGGATACTAGTCCAAGGGCTCCCCCTAAAGCAAGGGAGCCGGTATCACCCATAAACACTTTTGCCGGATTGGCGTTAAAAATTAAAAATCCAAGAAGCGCCCCCGTTACAGCAAAAGTGAATAATGCCACATCCGTTTGTTCATTGAACAATGCGATGACACCAAAAGCACTAAAAGCAATCGATGCTGTTCCTGCCACTAATCCGTCTAACCCATCAGTAAGGTTGACCGCATTAGAAAATCCAACGAGCCAAAAGATTAAAAATGCCACATATAATATCCCTAAATCGATGGACCAATCGGTAAATGGAATGCTAATAGAAGTATCGAAAGTTCCTAATCGTAAAAGTAAAAAGGCTAAAATGGAAATAACAATTTGTCCGATTAATTTTTGTAATGAAGTTAACCCTAAGTTTCTTTTAAAAATAATTTTAATTCCATCATCAAGTAAACCAATAAAGCCAAAACCTATTAATACGAGGAGCATAACAACAGATTGAGTCGTAAATAGGTTAAACATTTTTCCAACAATGACCGTAGTAGCAATAATGGAGATTAAAAATATAACTCCGCCCATCGTTGGTGTACCGGCTTTTTTCATATGGGATTTTGGGCCTTCCGTTCGGATACTTTGGCCAAATTTTAAACGCCTTAATATAGGAATAATAATTGGGCCTAATATCACTGAAATAATAAAAGATATTGCTAAAATGGTTATTGTTGTTTCAATCGACATGTTTGTTCTCCTTCAAATCTTACTTA
>JAAYHP010000002.1 GCA_012735355.1 Lysinibacillus sp.
GCCATCTGCAGTACTATTAAAGAACAATGATTTACACATTGAAATTGCCATCGATCGAAATCATCCAGTAGGGAAATCAGATCCAGCTGGTATTAAAGATATTATTTTAGAAGCAGCTATTACGACAATTATGGACTGTGAAGACTCGGTTGCAGCAGTTGATGCGGAAGATAAAGTAGAAGTATATAGCAACTGGTTAGGATTAATTAGAGGAGATTTATCAGCTACTTTCGAAAAAGGTTCGAAAGTGATGACTCGTACATTAAATCCTGATCGCACATACAAAGGGATTAACGGAGAAGATATTACATTATCTGGTCGCTCCTTAATGTTTGTTCGAAATGTAGGTCACTTAATGACAACAAACGCAATTTTAGATAAAGACGGCAACGAAATACCAGAAGGAATTATGGATGGTGTCATTACAAGCTTAATTGCGAAACTTGATATTTTAGGTAAAACTAAATATAAAAACTCGAAAAAAGGATCTATCTATATCGTAAAACCAAAAATGCACGGTTCAAAAGAAGTTGCATTTACAAACAAATTATTTGGTCGAATCGAAGATTTAATTGGACTTGACCGCTACACTCTAAAAGTTGGTGTAATGGATGAAGAGCGTCGCACAACTTTAAACTTAAAAAATTGTATTAAAGAAGTAAAAGAACGAATCGTGTTTATTAACACTGGGTTCTTAGACAGAACAGGTGATGAAAATCATACATCAATGGAAGCTGGTCCAATGATACGCAAAAATGAAATGAAATCATCTGTTTGGTTAAATGCATATGAAAGATCGAATGTCCTTGTAGGATTAAATTGTGGTTTACAAGGTCGCGCTCAAATCGGTAAAGGAATGTGGGCAATGCCTGACCTAATGCGTGCTATGCTTGAACAAAAAATTGGACATCCAAAAGCAGGTGCCAATACAGCTTGGGTACCATCACCAACAGCGGCAACGTTACATGCAATTCACTACCACTTAGTGAATGTAAAAGAAGTACAAAAAGGCATCACGAGCTCTGAAGATTTACAAGATGAAATTTTACAAATTCCGATTGAGCAAAATCCAAACTGGAGTAAAGAAGAAATTCAAGAAGAGTTAGACAATAACTGTCTAGGTATTTTAGGATATGTTATCCGTTGGGTTGAACAAGGGGTTGGATGTTCAAAAGTACCTGACATTAACGACATCGGTTTAATGGAAGACCGTGCCACTCTTCGTATTTCTAGCCAACATATCGCGAACTGGCTACATCATGGAATTGTTACGAAAGAACAAGTGTATGAAACGCTGAAACGTATGGCTGAAGTAGTTGATAAACAAAATGCTGACGATTCGAACTACCGCCCAATGGCTCCGAACTTTGAAGACTCTGTTGGTTTCCAAGCTGCTTGCGACCTGATCTTCAAAGGTTATGAACAACCAAATGGTTACACTGAGCCAATTCTTCACAAACGTCGCCTTGAAGCAAAACAAAAATATGGTGTTGTAAGCGCAAACTAATAAACAATAAAATAGACATCCTTCCGAGCTTATCCATTTGGAAGGAATGTCTTTTTTATTTTGAAATAAACTCATGAGCTAATTCAAGAAATTCTCTTACGGCGAAAGATAAATATCTATTTTTTCTCCAAGTTAATCCTAATTCGAGAAAAAGATTTTGTTCTTTCAATGGAACTGAAATAATTTTATCATTTTGAAGTTTTTCGCATATTTTTTTCGGAAGTAATGCAATACCCACTTTAGCTGCTACCATTTCAACGATCAAATCTTTTTGGGATGATTCACATGCAATCGTTGGGAAGAACCCATTTTTTGAACATTCTTCTATAATGCGATCGTACAATGTAAAATCTTTTCGATAAATGATGAAAGCTTCCTTTTCTAACTGGGACATTTCAACAGATGGTAATGAAGCGAGGGAATGGTCTTTATGTACGATTAACATTAACGGATCTTTTAATATTCCGATAGATTCTAACTGATCGTTTGGCACACATAAATTACAAATGATCCCTATATCTAATTCTCCCTCTTCAACACCTTGCCGGATTTTTTTCGTTCCAACTTCCGTAAGTTTTATTTCAATATAAGGATACTTTTCTTTATACAAACTAATTAATTTTGAGAAAAACTCTACACCAACAATCGGTGGAATGCCAATACGGATTTCCCCTTTTTTTAACTCCATTAAATCCGTTAACTCTGAACGCAAATTTTTAAATGCAGCCAATACTTGTTGAGCATTTACTAAAACGGCCTTCCCTGCATCCGTCAATTCCAATTGTTTTGAAGAACGATAAAATAAAGGAACGCCAAGTTCGGCCTCCAAATTTTGAATCGCTTTACTAATGGAAGGTTGAGAAACGTGTAAAGTAGAAGCGGCTTTTGTGAAACTTAAATGTTTAGCGACTTCCGTAAAATACTCGATTTGGCGGATGTCCAC
>JAAYHP010000084.1 GCA_012735355.1 Lysinibacillus sp.
CCTCTAGCGTATTATACAATGGAATAGAAGGAATTAACATGTCTTATAAATAGGTTCCATATTATGAAACTTTTTATGTTGTTCAAATAAACGTCACTTTTTAAACTCGACATTTGGTAACTGTTGCTATAAAATAAAGAGGGAATATTGTTTTACGACATACGATTTTGGATGTCGAAAGGAGTGTAATTTTTAATGAACTTATTAGTTGTTATTTTTGGTTTAATTGCTATTCTTTCATTAGTAGCGGCATTCCGCGCAATCAAAGACAAAAATATTCTCGCAATTATTATGGGATTAGTATCTGGAGTAGTTTTTGGATGGTTCGTCATTATGACAGTATTATACCAAGGCTACCCACCAACACTCTAATGAAAAGAGTAAAAAACGAGATACAACATTGTATCTCGTTTTTTATTTGTCTAAAAAGATGAGGAGAGTCGCTACTAGACTCTCCTCTTGTTTACTCTATGGCATCTAATATTAAATTTCCTGTTTGTTCATCATAAAACCTTAATAAGTCACCATTGATAATCTTATCGGAAAATTCAAGTTCCGTCTGTGCTCTTTTAATATAAGGCGCACATCCTTGAATATCTACTACTTCCCCTGTTGCACGATCATAGCACGTTTCATCTACATATACGAACTTATCTGTAATAAATCGTCCGTCTCGGAAAATGACGAAATCTTCATGTTCATCGGAGAACAAATCAGCACCTAATTGCATATCATTAGACGTATCGATGCCTAATAAATGTAAAATCGTTGGTCGTAAATCGATTTGACCTCCAACTTTTTCAATGATTTGTCCATCGCCAGAACCTGGCACGTGGATATATAATGGCACCGCCTGTAATAATGCGCTGTCATATGGTGTAATTTGATCTTTTCCTAAATACATCGCCATCGCTTTATTGTGGTTTTCTGAAATACCGTAATGGTCACCATACATGACGATAATCGAATTTTCATATAATCCTTTTTCTTTCAACTCTTCAAAGAACACTTTAATCGATTCATCTAAATAGCGCACCGTTTGGAAATAACGGTTTAATGTTCCGGAATTGGAATTATATTCAGGAATCATTTTATCTTCTTCGTGCAATGTAAATGGATAGTGGTTCGTTAATGTAATCATCCGCGTATAGAACGGTTGCGGCATTTCTGTCATCAATTCCACTGATTGTTCAAAGAATGGGATATCTTTTAAACCCCAGTTCACTGAGTTTTCATCGTTCACTTCGTTAGTATCAATATCATAGAACTTTTGAATTTTTATTGATTGATAAATCATATCGCGGTTCCAGAAAGATTTATTGTTAGCGTGCATCACGCTTGTGAAATAACCGTTATTACCTAGTTTTTCTGATAATGAATTATACGTGTTTCCACCATGGATAAAGAATACCGCTCCTCTACCTAGTCCGAACAGGGAGTTTTCGAATAAAAATTCCGCGTCACTCGTTTTACCGAGCCCTGTTTGATGGTAGAAATTATTAAAGAAATACGTATCTTTATCGTTAATTAAAGAGTTTAAAAATGGTGTTACTTCATATCCATTCATATCATTTTGAAGGACAAAATTTTGAAGTGATTCCAATTGCACAACAATTAAATTGCGCCCTGCATACTTTCCAAACATTTCTTCATTAATGGAAGCTTGATTCGCTTGAACATAGTTAGCCACTTCTACCAGCTCACTTCCATCGGCAAGGGCACGCTGAGCAGAAGATTTTGACTGTATATAAATATCATACAAATGATAATTATATGTCCCGATATATTTCACGAGCATTTCTCTATCAAAACTACGAGTCAATAATTGTGGTCTTTCCGTTTCAGCTAATCCTAAATTTAAGAATACTACAGCAAGGGATAACACAAAATAAGCACGACGAGCCTCTTTTCGCACATTGTATAATCCTTTAATTTTCGGTAAAAACTTCATAGCGAAAATAATAATAAACACATCAATAAAGTATAGTAAATCGATAATACTAATAATTTCTGCTACAGAATTTCCTAATTCACCAAAGTTGCTTGTTTGGAATAATACTGGAAGGGTAATAAAATCATTAAAAAATCGATAAAAAGCAACATTTGCGTACAAAATAATACTCAAGATTATGCTAGTAATGACAATTGAGCGATTTCTCCCTTTTTCCGTCTTAAAAAATAGAGATATTCCATAAGCAAAAAGTAAAAAGCTTAAAGGATTTATAAACAATATAAATTCTTGCATTGCATTTTCTAAATCGAAATCAAAACTTGTTCGATATACGATAGCTGTTTTTAACCAAGTTGCAATAATAGCGATGAGTAATATAGTGTGCTTAGACCATTTCCATGAATTCACTTCAATCAACCTCTCTTTCATGGTCTTCAAATATACAATAATCTTTACAAAGTCTTTGTATGCAATTTATAAACAAATAATATCTTAATCTTTTTTTCAAAATTCTTCAATCAAAGGCACGTCAATTGAATAGATGTGTATGAATTGAGAATTTTCGCCATTCCCCTTTCAAACATCTAATATTATTTACGATTTCTTTACAAAAAAGTTCCCATAAAGAAAACAGTGGTTCGTCCACTGTTAATTCTTCAAAAAAGTCACCTTTGAATTGTATATGTTTCTCGCCACTCATGCAACAATTATTTATTTCATTTATTACCAAAATTAGTTATTTTGTTTCATTTTCCGTTCTTCTTCTTTTCTTGCCTCTTGACGTAAAATTAAAAGTGCTGATTGAAATTCCTTAGAATCAATAACATTCGATTTATACAATTCGCGGATTTCATCTTCCATAAACATTAAATCTCCTAATCGATCCCCTGTATAAATAAAAGCTCCATATCGCTTTAATAAATCTCGAATATCAAGTATTGATTTCATTCCGCCATCTCCTCCCGATGATTCATACAATCGATTCGATTTTTCTCCGTTATAATAATATCCACTGGAATATCGTGGGATTCTTTCGGTACTTCTTTAACCATTTGTAATTCAAAGGCTAACGAAATTAGAGTACCATGAAACTGTGTTAAATAGCGGTCATAATAACCACCACCATAACCAATTCGATATCCATTTTTATCATACACGATTCCAGGCACAATGAGCACATCAATTTCCTTTGGACATACATGAACGGTTTCAGAAGGGATAGGCTCCTTTAAATCCATATATACCGTTTCTAATTGGGAGAATAGGGTAATGATATAAAAATCCATTGTACGCAATTTAGGATTACATTTCGGTAC
>JAAYHP010000085.1 GCA_012735355.1 Lysinibacillus sp.
AACGGATTCCTTTTGGTATTGCACAAATCGGTAAATCATACCGTAACGAAATTACGCCTGGTAACTTTACGTTCCGTACTCGTGAATTCGAACAAATGGAGCTAGAATTTTTCTGTAAACCTGGTGAAGATTTAGAATGGCAGCATTATTGGAAAGAATTTTGTAAAAACTGGTTACTAAATTTAGGGATGACAGAAGAAAATATTCGCTTACGTGAACACGAACAAGAAGAACTATCCCACTATTCAAAAGCAACGACAGATATCGAATATAAATTCCCATTCGGTTGGGGAGAACTTTGGGGAATCGCCGACAGAACTGACTATGACTTAAAACAACATATGGAACACTCTGGCGAAGACTTCACATATATTGATACAGTAAATAACGAAAGATACGTTCCATACTGCATCGAACCTTCTGTCGGTGTTGACCGCGTAACGTTAGCATTCCTATGTGATGCTTATGATGAAGAAGAGCTAGAAGATGGAGATAAGCGTACAGTATTGCGCTTCCACCCAGCCCTTGCACCATTTAAAGCAGCGGTTCTACCGTTATCGAAAAAATTATCGGAAGAAGCAACAGCGGTTTGGGATGAATTACGCAAATCCTTCCCTGTGGATTATGACGAGTCTCAATCAATCGGGAAACGTTATCGTCGTCAAGACGAAATCGGTACACCATTCTGTATCACATATGATTTCGACTCAAAAGAAGACGGCCAAGTAACTGTACGTCATCGCGACACAATGGACCAAGTACGTATGCCTATTTCTGAAGTAAAAGCATATATCGAAAAGCATCTTCAATTTTAATAAGCATTGCTTTGGCACCACTGCAGCGAAAGCAAAGAGGAAGGTGCACGATTCGTATATAAATATACATGATTAGTACATCACTTTCATTAGTGGTGTACTTTTTTTAGAATTCATAAATCATGAACATACAACTAGCTAAGTTGTTGTTCATTTGAATTAAAAAAACATAGAATTTACAGTTATTAAAATAAATAGAACTAATCCCTAAAAAAATTATCAGAATTATCAAAATGTAAAATGTGTTAAGGTTCCTATTTTTGTATAATGAGAATAATAGGGGAATTTTTACAAGGGGAGTGGTTCCATGGTTTTACAGAAATGGTTCAATCAATCAAAAAAAGTCGACGAGGAGAAAGATTTATTTGATCAACTAAAATGTATTGTCTCAATCCTTTTAAAACGGGAAGTATCTACGCAAACTCCAATGCATCAACTGATATTAAACTCTAATATAAAAATTCAAAAACTTACACGTTCAGCAAATTATCATCGAAATCAAATTGATATGTACACTTCCATCGGTGTCTTTCATAAAGAAGCCTATGAAGAGACGATAAAACAACGTAATCAACTACAAATATTGTTAGATTATTTTATTAAATTGAATATAGAAGATGAATTTCATATCATTCATCGCCGACTTGCGTTTTATGAACAAAAAATCGCAACAATTTATAAGGAAATTGAAGAATACAATAAACATCAATTAATTCCTGAATTAGATAGGAAATTTTGGAAAGCAATTAAAGAGGATTTTATTC
>JAAYHP010000086.1 GCA_012735355.1 Lysinibacillus sp.
ATCGTAACCTTGTTCATCGATTGTTTCTTTAATTTGATCGATTGTTACTTTTGACTGATCAAAAGTTACATTTACTTCGCCAGCTGCTAAATTCACTTTTACCTCTTGTACACAATCTAAAGCACCAACACTTCCTTCAACCGCTTTTACACAGTGATTGCAAGACATTCCTTTTACCTGTAATGTCACGTTTTCCATCACGTTTCCTCCCTTAAATTTATTTTCGCATCAACTTTTGAATCGTTATCACCAATTCATCGATGATTCCCGAATCTCCTTCTGCTAATCGATCGACAACACATCCTTTAATGTGTCCTTCTAATAAGATTTTGGCAACGCTATTTAAAGCCGATTGACTAGCAGCAATTTGCGTAATCACATCATCACAATATACATCCCGTTCAATCATGCCTTTAATGCCACGAATTTGCCCTTCAATTCGATTGAGACGGGTGATTAAATCCTTTTTCACATGTTCTGGATGGTGGCTCTTTCGGTGAGCACAATGCTCTTCATTTAGATTTTCCAGTTTCATCTACCTCCAATCCTTAAACTCTTTATACTATACAGTGGTATGGTATGCAATTAATTAGAAGAAAGAAAAAAGATCTAATATGGAATTGTTTTTTCCAACTCGATCTTTTTCCACGACTTTCCCCTATACTGGTTCAATTTATTGAATGCTACCTGTACTCTTCAAACTTGACTTTACAATCACTTCTACGTCTGCGTTTTTATATGCTTCTACCCATTCCTCGTGAGTCATTCGATTTTTAGGCAAAGTATGAGCATAATATTTTAAACCGAAACCGAACGGGTCATATCCTTCCCTTTTCATCTCATGAATAAATTCTGATACTTTTTCCTTCATTTCCTCATCTAACATTTTGCTATATCTTGATAGTTCTTTATTGCTTAATGGTTTCTTTGATTCGGTAATCATCCCTGCTAATTTGATTTCGATTTTTATGGAAGCTTTATTATTTTCTACATTTACATTGTATTTTGACTTGATGGAGTCAATTCTAGAAACAAAATATTCACCTTCTCTTTTTACAGCAAAGAATATCGTCTTTGCATTCATAGAAAGTGTTTTAAAAAGTAAAGTTTTGTCGGTATCTAATTCGTATGGAGGCCGATTATCTGCCAGTACTATTGATTTATTAATAATAAAATGTGTTTTCGGTTCGTTCATTTCAACAATCGGTAAAATTGGATCAATTCCTTCTTCTTTTACCCTTCTTCGAAAATCAAATAAAAAAGTGGAGATAATGTATGAACTTTCTGCTCCGTTATTGTCAAAATAATTGAAGATGGTTGGTTGTAATGCTGTTTCCCCTGCAGGTAAAAATTTAATAATCTCTTCAGCATTAGGTCTACCCACTGCAAAATAAGAAATCATTTGAATATCAGGTCTTCGTATGAGAAAATCCAATATTTCCTTATAATTATCATTTTGAAGCATTTTCTCCCCAACCACAATTAGCCTCGAGTGGCCAAAATCCAATTCTTTATCTAAATGAGATTCCAATATCGAAATCGTTTCTGCCAACGTCTTACCGTTTTTTGAAAGATATGTGTACTCAGGCGTTG
>JAAYHP010000087.1 GCA_012735355.1 Lysinibacillus sp.
TTAATAAGGAGGCCCGGGAAGGTTGGCTTCCATATTAAAAGGAAGTAATCCAACAATACATAAAAGGGAGGGGCGGAAATGAATCACTATTCAATACAAATTCAAGATATTTTACAAAATAAACATTTTCAATCAGCTGAAGTTGTGGCGGGGAAGGCGGGACTTCAAAATATTATTAAATGGGTTCATATAATAGAAATTTTGAATGTGGAAAACTTCGTGAAAGGCCATGAACTAGTGTTAACGACTGGACTAGGCATTCAAAACGATGTAGATAATTTTTTATATTTTGTGAAAGGGCTCATTAATGCAAAATGTGCCGGCCTTTGCATTGAATTTGGAGAATATATTCAACAAGTGCCCGAGGAAGTCATTGAACTGGCCAATGAACACGATTTTCCAATAATTGTATTTCCTAAAGAAGTAGTGTTTGTGGAAATTACCCAAGAGCTTCATTCTTATATTATTAATCAGCAATATGCAATGATTTCAAAACTTGAGAGTTATTCAGAATTGTTGAATAAAGAAACGTTATACGCTCAACGGCCAGAAGAAATTTTGAAAATAGCTTATAAATATTTAGAACATCCGCTAGTTATAAAAATAGATGGACAAGAACCTATACTTTATCCAAACACGACGAAAAAACAAAAATCCAATATATTGGAGAAGTTAGAAAATGGTTCAATTCATAAACAGTTGTTAATCCAACCAATCCATTTATTTGAACATCCTTATGCGGAACTCATTTTGCTTAATGAAAACCCTTCAGAATTTGAAATTCTAATTTTAGATCGAACGGCAACCGCTTTAGGACAACTCTTCATTCGGAATTTGTATGTGGATGAGAAAAAAGGGATGGAAGATGCGGAATGGATTGAAGAATGGATGGAAGGAAAGCATTCAAAGGATGAAATTGCACAATATATATTTTCCCAATGGCCAAGCTTCGAGTTAAGTGGAGGAACGGTGTTTATTACTCAATACAATGAAGCTTTGTCGAAAAAGAAGTTAGACATTACGTATTTTAAATTGTTTTGTCGTTCGATATTCGAGCAATTTGGCTTTTTGTCGATCGTTTTCGAAAAGAAGAAATACATTATTTTTATTTTGCTGAATAAACGGGAAGACCATTCGATGAAAGAAAGAGTAAAAGAAGCGTTAAACAAGTTGGAGAGTTCGGAAGTATTAGCAAAAATTCATCCTTCTTCATTGCAATGGGCGGTCGGGAAGTTTGCGCGGGATTTACAACTAATTCACGAAAGTTATCAAACGGCATTGGACACGTTATATATTAAAAGAAAAGTAGGGGCAAAAGCGGAGTTTTATGAGGATTTGCATTTGTTCCGCCTAATATATAATTTGCAAAAATCGATTGATTTGGAGCAAATGGTGAAAGATTATTTGCAGCCTTTAATTGAGTTCGATGAAAAGCACAATGGGCAGTTGCTCGTAACGTTGGAAGTGTATTTGCAAACGAATGGGTCGAAGCAGGAAACAGCACGAAGATTATATATTGTGAGGCAAACGTTATATCATCGCCTTCGAAAGATTGAGAATTTAATAGGGGAAGATTTTATGAGTGGAGAAAAGCGGTTGGCACTAGAATTTATGTTGCTCGCGAGAAAGTTTATGGTCCCGACTTCGTAGACAAGGGGGAACAGCACGAGCATGAGACTACATGTTCAAGCCGTCCCCCGGAAAGCGACCACTCGAAACGAAAATCAACAATGTAAAATCCCCATTCGACACGTAGATAGAATGGGGATTTAATCTTTCTAAACAAATCTTTTTTCATTTTCCATTTTTACGTTTTGTATATTATTTTGTATTTTATTTGACGTTTTGTTCAATGAAATACAGCTTTTCAGCCTTCATAATATACATACTACAACGAGTTTTCTAATTTTATCGCCTTACAATTTCGCAAGAATTTAAGAATAGGAGTGATGAGATGTTAGAAACGAATGCGGGGAAAGAATTACTGACGAAAGACGAAAAGTATGTTTGGC
Organism: Lysinibacillus sp.; assembly: GCA_012735355.1. Classification (GTDB taxonomy): domain Bacteria; phylum Bacillota; class Bacilli; order Bacillales_A; family Planococcaceae; genus Ureibacillus. The sequence goes on from JAAYHP010000087.1 coordinate 2,013, forward strand.
ATTCGATGAAGCCATACAACCCGAATGCAACCTTTGTCGTTGAAAAGTCGACGGGGGCAAGGGTTGTTGATGTGGATGGAAAAGAATACATCGATGCGATGGCAGGGCTTTGGTGCGTCAATGTCGGATATGGCAGGGAAGAGCTGGCAAAAGTTGCGTACGAGCAAATGGTGAAAAACACGTACACGCCACTTTCATTTTCTCATGCCCCAGCAATCCAACTTGCGGAAAAGTTGAACGAGCTATTAGGGGATGAATATGTGATTTTCTTCTCTAATAGTGGTTCGGAAGAAAATGAAACCGCTTTTAAAATTGCAAGACAATACCATCAGCAACGCGGTGAATCTTCCCGTTGGAAAATCATCTCAAGATATCGCGCTTATCACGGAAGTTCCTTTGGGGCTCTTGCAGCAACAGGGCAAGCAGAGCGGAAATATAAATACGAGCCGTTAGCACCTGGATTCCTTCATGTAGCACCGCCAGACTCTTACCGCAACAATGAAGATGGCTTTACGGATCCGCTAGAAATTCCGAGTGTGAAA